>JAPLMM010000043.1 GCA_026387035.1 Planctomycetota bacterium | reverse complement strand
GGCATTATGTCGGAGACGGCGGGGAAGGCGGCGGGCGTGCGGATGCGGCTGGAAGTGATTTCGGACCAGCCGCCGAGCCAGGTGGCGACCGACCATCCGCTGGTGAAGGTGATTCAGCGGCGGACGGAAGAGGTGACGGGCGAGCGGCCGGAGGTGTTCGGCCAGTCGGGGGCGTCGGTGGCGAAGTTCCTGGTCCTGCGCGGGATGCCGGCGGTGGGATTCTCATGCGGGCCGGAAGGCGTCGAGCACATGGCGAACGAATGGACGAGTCTCGATGAACTGGTCCGGTTTGCCGAGGTCATGACGCTCGTCGTGTGGGACCTCGCGAGCGAAGGGGTGAGACCATGAGACGCGCGGCAGCGTGGTCCAGCGTGGCGGCGCTCGTGCTTTCGGCGCTGGTGGCGGGCGGGTGCCGCCTCGCGGGCGAGGAGCGGCCGGAGGCGACGCCCGCGCCGATCGAATCGGTGCGCCCTGCGCGCGAGCGGATCGAGCGGTTGCCGAACGGACTGGAGGTGATCGTGCGCGAGCGGCACCTCGGGGGCGTGGCGGCGTTTCGCGTTTACGTCGGCGCGGGGAGCCTGAACGAGGGCGAATACGCCGGCAGCGGAATCTCGCACCTCCTGGAGCACGTCGTCTCGGGCGGATCGACCGACGAGCGGACGGAGGCGGCGACGCGCGAGGCCCTCGAAGCGATCGGCGCCCAGACCAACGCCCACACGAGCAAGCAGTTCGTGTGCTACCACGGCCAGGCGGAGGCGGGGCGTATCGGCGAACTCATTGACATCATTTCAGATTACGTCATGAACAGCCGGGTGGACGCGAAGGAGTTCGCCCGCGAGTTCGAGGTCGTCCAGCGCGAACAGGAGCGGGCGGAGGCCAGCCCCGACCAGGTGCTGTGGCGGCTGGCGGACGAGAACTTCTTCCTGAACCATCCGGCGCGGTACCCGGTGATCGGGTACCTGGACGCCCTCAGGCGTCTGAGGCGGGAGGACCTGGCGGCGTTCTACGGGCGGGCGGTGCGGCCGGACAATGCCGTGGCCGTCGCGGTCGGCGACTTCAATGCGGACCAGGTGTTCGAGGAGATCCGGTCGGCGCTGGGCGGGTGGGAGCGGCGGTCGGCGGCGCCGGTCGTCCTCGGTCCGCGAGAGACGCAAGTTGCGCCGCGCCGGGCCGAAGAGAAGATGGACGTCGCGAGCGTGCGGGCGATCCTCGAGTTTCCGACGGTTCAACTGACGCATCCAGATTTGTATCCGCTGGACATCCTGGCGTTCGTGCTGGGGGAAGGGCGGGCGTCGCGGCTGGTGGCGGACCTGCGGGAGCGGCGCGGCCTGGTGCAGGAGATTACGTGTTTCAGTTACACGCCCGCGGGGTACGACGGCGGGCGGCTGAGCGTCCTCTTTCAGGCGGAGCCGGAAAGGGCCGAGGCGGCGCGGACGGCGGCGCTCGAGCATCTGGCGCGGGCGGCGCGCGAGGGGATCACGGCCGAGGAACTTGCGCGCGCGAAGCGCCAGAAGACGAGCGAGTACGTCTTCTCGCTCCAGGCCTGCGAGACAATAGCCGCCGACCTCGGGACCAACGCGCTCCTGGTGGGCGACCCGCACTTCTCGGACCGCTACGTGCGGAACATCCAGGGCGTGACGCTCGAGGACGTGAAGCGTGTGGCGGCCAAGTACCTGAGGCCGGAGGTCCTGTGCGAAACGGTCGTGCGGCCGAAGGAAAAAACGCCGGCCGAGGGCGAGAAACCGCCCGCGCCTGCCGTCGCGTCGCAGCGGCCGGAGATCATCTCGCGCGTGCTGGCGAACGGGGTGCGGCTGCTCCTGTGCCCGGTCGCGGATAGCCAGACGGTGAGCATTCAGATGGGCCTGCGCGGGGGCCTTTCGATTGAGTCGGAGAAGAACGCGGGCATCTCGCACTTCATGAGCCGGATGCTCCTCAAGGGAACGTCGAGGCACACGGCATCTGAGATTGCCTCCGCGACCGACGCGATGGGGGCGGACCTGAACGCCTCGTCGGGACGGAACACGATTTACCTTTCGGCGCGGTGCCTGGCGGAGGATTTTGAGAAGACGTTCGACCTGGCGTCGGCGAGCGTGCTGGAGCCGACCTTTCCGCCCCAGGAGGTCGAACTGATGCGGGGGCAACTGCTGGCGGAACTCGCGCAGATGGAGGACACGCCGCACGGCGAGGCGGCCCTCTTTTTCCAGCGGTGCTTCTTCACGGATTCGCCGTACCGGTTCCCCGTGCAGGGCTCGGCGGAAGTCGTGGCGGCCTTGGGGCGCGAGGACCTCGCCGGCTGGCATAAACGCCTGGTGGTGGGAAACAACCTCGTGGTGGCCGTCTTCGGCGGGATGGACTTGGTGAAGGCGGCCAATTACGTCGCGCGGCAAGTGGAAAGTTTGCCGGCGAATCCGAACCTCAAGTTTCCGGCGGACGTCGCGCCGCGCAAGACCGCGGGGCGGGAGGTGTACATCAAGCCGTCCGAGAAAGGCGCCGCGATCGTCTATGTCGCCTATCCCGGAATGGATATCTACAACATTCGCGACCGATTCCCGATGGACGTGCTCGACACGGTCGTCTCGGGGTACCAGATGCCGAGCGGTTGGCTGCACGAGGAGTTGCGCGGCAAAGGTCTGGTGTACGAGGTGCACGCGTACACGATGACGGGCCTCCTGCCGGGGTGCTTTGCGGCCTACGCCGTGTGCCAGCCGGAGAAGGCGGCCGAGGTCGCCCGGACGATCGAGTCGGCGATGAAACGGGCGGCGTCGCACCGCTTCGAGGAGAAGGAACTGGCGCCGGCCCGCGCGACGATCGTCACGGCCAAGGAACTCGGGCGCGAGACGGTGGACGGCTGGGCGTTCGAGGCGGCGGTGGACGAGGCGCTGGGACTGGGCGCCGAATTCGCGCGCGAGGAAATCGAGCGCGTCCGCGCCGTGACACCCGAAGAGGTCCGGCGCGTGGCGGGCGAGTACCTAAAGACGCCGGTCATCTGCATCGTGACGAGCGACGCGAAAGCAGCCGAAACCATCCGCAAGTAATCCCGCGGGGGGGTGGCCGTTTCTCGTGGCACGGCTTTGATGCGGATCCGTTTTGAGGCGGCTTCAGCCGCCTTGGCGCCGCGTGAGCGGCGTGTAGACCGGGGCTTTTAGACCCGGTTCGGCGTCGCGTCCGAACACGTTTCATTTTTTCTTTTCCCCTCCGCCCCGCTTGCAGCGGGGCGGAGGGGAAAAGAAAAAGGAAAGGGAAGGTGGCGGCCGGTCACCCCGCCATAAAATGGCGGGTCTATACCCCGCTGGCGCGGGGCAAAGGCCCATGAATGGGCCTTAAGAGCCACGGCCACGATCTGCAGCCGCACCTCTCGCGAGTCCTACCCCGGCCTCGCCCCGGAGTCCGTTGCACGCGACCTCGCGCCCCAACAATTCCCTAATCCGTCCTAGGTGATCCGACCCCAATCCAAGCCGAATATCTGTGCACGACTACAGCCCCAGGAAGAAACATTTAATGGTCCTGCTGCGCAGGATCGGCTCCTGATTCGACAAGCGGTGCGCTGGTGACCACGAAACAAACCGCATACTCGGCACCCTCTGCTGTGGGAAGGAGGAATACCCCACATTCACCCTCCCGTGCGTGCAGGGTCTTTGTAAGGTATGCAGTGGTTTCTCCCCCCTCCATTATAGACACGCCCACCGAGAGTCGTCCTTGCCTGTCACGGCCCAGCAGATATGTAACTATACTTCGCAATGCCGATTCTTTGCCATCAGGGCGTAATCCATGGGAGGCCTTCAACTCGGCCACCCAACGGGGCAGCGTCAAGGACGTGCCAAGGCTGAGATCTCCCGGACATTCCGAAACGGGTGGTAATTTCTGTAACGCAATCCACTCACTAGTCAGGTTCTTGGACGTGCTGAGCTCAAGCCCAAAGAATTGGACGCCCAACCGACGTATCGAGTTCCTGTCCGCTCCTCCGCCGCACCCTGCGACCAGGAGAACAACCAGCGCTAACGCGCATCTTATTCTCAAAGGGCACCTCCGAATGTGTAGCCTCAAGGTTCCTTTTTCTCCGGTGATTTCCGGGGGATTTCCGGCGACAGGATACCTATTTCCGGAATCTTTTCGTAGGTCCCCCGGCTCGCCAAGTCGAGTCGCCGTGGCGACTTGCCAAACCTGACACTTCGCCCGACTTGTCGAGGCGTCCGATCACGGCCCCCGCTCCCGACGAGGATACCGATAGTATAACCCGGGGGGAACGGCGAAGAAACAATAATCAATATCGAACGCCCAATGGTCAATGACGAAGAACAAGGGGAAAGCGAGGGACTAAGGGACGAAGGGACGTAGGGACGAAGTAACGGCGGCCGGCAACGGCTTAGCAAAAGCACAACAGGCAATTTGTGTGGCGCGGGGCCGCGCCAGAGGCGGGCAAGCCTTGGCCCCGCGCAGCAAGGCGCGGGGGATAATCCTTGCCCACTGATGCCTTCGGCGCGCCTGCCCCGCCTGCCCCGTTGGGATTGGGGGCTTTCGGCATTCACGGCACACGTGGACCATTAAAGGGCGCATCACGGGACGCTAGGAAAAAGAATTCCAGGCGGCCCATCCGTCATGGACGGCTCCCGACAGCCCTCCGCGGCTTGGTGTTTTCTCTCAAAGTCCTCGATTACCTTAACCCAGCGCTGGATGGCCTGCTCTCTTTCGGCCAGTGGCAAGTCACCACGGAATCCCACGCCCTTGTCTACTTTGTACACCTGTCGCAAGGCCCAATCCGCGAGGTCGGCAATGGTTGCCTTCCGGACGGGCTCCCCATCAACTCGTAGGCATGTGCGGAAGAAGATGCTTTCGCCAACGCAGATGATCGGTGTTGGTGACGTGTCGTTGAGGAGGGCCAATAGAACAGGTCCTGAATCCCCAAAGCCTAACTCCACCAACCTCTCCAAGTGGTAAGGTATCTGCGGATCCTCTGCAACTCTGAAATCTCCTTCGAGGAGTCTGTCCGCGTGATACCTGGCGGGATCCATTCGCTCTGTCCTATACTGTTTCTGGCATGCAGAGAGTAACACCATAATAACAAAGCCCATCACCACTACCCCGCTCCACTTCATGCGATCACCTCCATGCTCCCTATTTTTTCGCCCACTCTCAATATTTGAACGGCGCAGGCTTCGTCACCGTCGCTCGTATTTCCTGGGATAGGACACCTGTTTTGTGCGTCCCTTTTTTGACGGGCGGCCCGGCGGGCAGGGGCGCAGGCGACGGCCGATGGGCGTCGTCGGGCGAAGGAAAAGAGTTTGCGAGATTCGTCAGGCGGTTCATGCCGGCCCCCGCTCCGGACTTGGGATACCGATAGTATACCCCGGGGGGAACGGCGAAGAAACAATAATCGATATCCAACGCCTAACGGGTGCGGCAAGATTTTCTGGCACTTAGCAAAAGCACAACAGGCAATTTGTGTGGCACGGTCCCGGCGCGCCGGGATCCCGCCGTGCGCAGGCCCCAATGGGACAGGCGCGCCGGGACGCACGGCCGGGCAAGACCGGCCGTGCCACACGGCCCGTGCCCCGGCGCGCCGGGGTTGTGAAAGAAGAGGTTATCTCTGCGCTCTCTGCGTTGAGATAGCGTTGTAGTACTAACAGCCGCGGCGCCCGGGGCCGGTCGTGGCGATGTTTCGGTGGTTGACAGGCGCCAGGAGGCGGCGTAAGGTGGTGTTCGGCCCGCCCGTCGATCCCGGCGCGCCGGGATCGACGGGCGGGCCGAACGGCGTCCCGGGGATTCACTGCGTTCATCCCCGGGCGTTGAACGGCGCGCTAAGCCGCCCCGAAGGGGTCCAACAAGAACAGGGACAAGCGGCGCGCGGGGAAACGCGCTCGCCTTCCGCCTTCGCCCTGCGGGCTACGGCGGACGAGTCGGCTCGCGGCTAAACGTGACGGACGCTAAGCCGCGGGCGGCTCGAACAGCGTCCCGGGGCCCGCCGGAGGCGGGTAAAATTCGCGTTCATCCCCGGGCGTTGAACGGAGCGTCAAGAAACAGTTTTTAAAACTAATGCCACCCCTCACCCCAGCCCTCTCCCACAAGGGGAGAGGGGGTTATGAAACAGGCTCGCAAGCGGCGCGCGGGAGGCGGAGAGCCGGGAAGGAGACCAGGATGACTTATCGTTCGAGACCGCTGAAGGAATATCTGAATCACGCGGCAGCGGCGCAGCCGACGCCGGGCGGCGGGAGCGTCGCCGCCGTCGCCGGGGCGCTGGCTTCCACGATGGCCTCCATGGCCGCGGGGTTCACGAGCGGGCGCGAAAAGTTCAAGGCCGTCCAGGCCGAGATTGACGAGGCGCTGGGTCGGCTCGCCGAGACGCGCAGTCGCCTCCTGGACCTGGCGGACGAGGACATGAAGGCGTACGAGGCCATCATGGCCGCCTACCGCCTGCCGAAGGGGAGCGACCCGGAGAAAGCCGCACGCGACGAGGCCGTCCGCCGGGCGACGAAGAATTCGCTCGGCGTCGTTGAGAGCGTCCTCGGCGGCTGCCGGGACATTTTGGTCATCGCGCTTCGGCTGGCGGGGATTGCGAATCCGAACCTCATCAGCGACGTGGGCGTGGCCGGGGAACTCGCGCACGGGGCCGCCCGGGCCGCCCTCATCAATCTCGAGGTCAACCTGGCGGGTTACAAGGACGCGGCGGACGCGGCGGCGGTGCGAGGCCGCGCCGAAGAGATGCTGCGCGAGGTCGAGCAGGTGGCGAAGGGAATCCGGTCGGCGGTCCTTCACGCGCTAAGGAAATAGCGTGGCCCTGGAGCGGGAATACAAGATCGAATCGTCGGCCCGGCAATGCTCGCAGTGCGAGCGTGCGTTCGGCGTGGGGGATGAATACTATTCGGCCGTCGTCGAGACGGAGGAGGAAGCGCGCCTTGCGCGGCGGGATTTTTGCCCCGCGTGCTGGCAGCCGGACACGCAAACCTTCTTCAGTTTCTGGAAGACGAGCGTGCCGGCGCCCGAGCCGACACGCGGCCCGCGGCTGATTGATTTCACGCGTCTGCTGCGGCTGTTCGAGCGGCTCGAGAAGAGCGAGGACGAGGAGAACCGCCGGTTCCGCTACGTCCTGGCGCTGGTGCTGATGCGGAAGCGTCGGCTTCGGTTGGTTTCGCTGCGGCGTCTCGGCGGGCGGGCGGAAGTGCTCACGCTCCGCGAGGTGGGCGGCGACCGCCAGCACACCGTCCAGAACCCCGGCCTCTCGGACGAGGAGGTCCAAGGCGTCGCCGACCGGCTCCGCGAAATTCTCGACATGCCCGAGCGGTGGGAAGAGGAAGAGGAACCCGGCCCCGATGCGTCCTAGCGCGAAAAATGGGGTCAGACCTGCTCTGTTAAAAACATCCTTTCATCCTCCCTCTCCCTTGATGGCCCGTCGAGAGCCTCTAGGTCGAACGAGAGAGGGGTGGGGTGAGGGTGAAGAAGGCATCCAGGCCTCCTGTGCCCCCTCACCCTACCCTCTCCCGCAAGGGGAGAGGGAGAACAAAAGCATGTTCTCAACAGAGCAGGTCAGGCGCCATTTTCTGGGGGCGATCCTCGGAGCCGCGGTTCTCGTGGCGGGCTGCGGCGCCCCGCAGCGAGCGGCCCCCGAGCAGACGCTCGTCCGAGGGCCGCAGGAAGTCCTCGCGGCGCACAACGCCTGGGCCGAAAAAGTCCGGCACCTCTGGGCCCGGGCGGACTTGATGTTTGACTTCCCCGTCGGCGAGGGCAAACGCGTGCGCCATGACGTCACCGGCCACCTGTTTCTCGAGAAGCCCTCGAACCTGTTCGTCCACGGCGAGGTGCTGGGCCAGGACGTCTTCACGCTCGGCGCGAGCGCCGAGAGGTTCTGGCTCTGGATCAAGCCGAACGTCAACACCGTCTGGACGGGGCAGCGCGGCGGGCCGGGCGAGGCGAGGCTCAGCATTTCGCCGTCGGCCCCTGCCGAGGCGCTCGGCGTCTTTCGGATCGACCTTGAGCCGGACGCCCGGGCCGAGTTCGTGGCGTATCCGGAGCATTATGTTTTGAGCGTCGAGCGTGCGGTCGGCGGCAAGCGCGTGCCGGTCCGGCGGATATGGTTCGACTCGGTTTCGCTCCGCCCGAGGCGCGTCGATTTGTTTGACGAGACCGGCCGGTGCACCCTGATGGCGGAACTTCTGAAGTACGAGCGCGTGGGCGGTACGGAGGTCTGCACGGTTTACCGGGCCCGCTTCTACGGCGACGAGGAAGTGGACCTGGTGCTTCGCCTTAAGGACGTGAGCCTGGAGAAGCGGCCGAACCCGCGCGTCTTTGAGTACCGCCCGCCCCCCGGGGCGAAGGAAAAGAACCTCGACGCCCCGGAGTAGGGAACAAGGCCCGTCTCCGGCAGCGAGTGCACGTTTGACGTGGACAGCGTCGTCGTGGCGATCGGGAACCGGCCCAATCCTGTTATTTCGACCGAGTCCCGATGGGACGAGCGGAGAAATCTCGCCGGGAGAGCATCTCGAAATGTTCCTGGCTCGCGAATCCTTCCCGGCCGGTGGGGTCGAGGGGATTGTCGGCCGCGTCGAACGGTTCCACCGGACGCAGGTGGCGGACGCGCCGCCGGTGCTCTTCGAGGTGCTGGCGGAGCAGCGCCGGCGCCTGGAGAATCTCGGCGCCGCCCAGGGCGACTACATCTCGCCCTTTGATCTGTAACCCCCCGCTCTTTTTCGACGAAACCTGATTCGCTCGGGGTGGTTGAAACTATCCGGGTGGTGAACGGACTGCGCGGACCTTTTGGGGAGACCACACATGCACCTGGCACGGATCCTGGCGGCGGCAGGGGCGCTCGTTCTGGGGCTGATCGGGGCGGCCAAGGGCGCGGAAGAGCAGCCTTGGCCGCCGGCCAGTGCCGGCCCGAGCGGCAAGGAGTCCGCGGCACCGGCCCTGCTGGCCGGTCTGCCGGCGCCCGTGGCGGACTACCGCAAGGTGGTCAGGAGCACGGACGTCGCAACCTACTCGCGTGCTGCACTGGCCCTGCGGCAGTGGATGATCGAGAACGACTCGCACCGGCCCATCTACCACTTCACCGGTCCGGAGAGTTGGATCAACGATCCCAACGGACCCATCTACCACGGGGGCAAGTATCACCTGTTCTATCAGTTCGGTCCGCAGGTATCCGACGGAAGCGGCGGCTGGGAGCGCAGCAAAATCTGCTGGGGGCACGCCGTCAGCGAAGACCTGGTGCACTGGACGGATTGGCCGGTGGCCGTCTGGCCGGACAGCCCTTACGATCGGGGAGGCGTGTACTCCGGGAACGTGTTCATCGACAACGACGGTTTTCCCTGCGCCCTGTACACGGGCAATGTTGCGGGACACGGCGAGACGTACGGAATGCTCGCGCGGAGCACGGACGGTTGGATCACATGGCAGAAGAAGAAGGTCATGGACAACAGCCAACGTCCCCATGAGTACTCGCCCGTCCATTGGGACGGGTATGTCTGGCGGGACGGCGATCAATGGTGTCAGTTGATCGGGGGCGCCACCGGGGGGGCCGATCGGCAGGGGGCGGCCTGGTTGTGGACGTCGAAAGACCTGGAGCACTGGACGCTCCAGAAGAACATCGCGCCGTCCATCAAGAGGGGCAAGTTTTGGGAATTGCCTTACCTGATCCCGCTGGGCCCAAAGCACGTCCTGCTGGTCGGCGCGGGCAACCCGTATTGGGTCGGCCGCTATGACCGGCACACGATGATCTTTACGCCGGACGATCCCGAGCCGAAATCCATGGACAACGGCACCTACTACTCGTTCAACGTGAACATGGTGGATGATAAGGGCCCGGGCGGTTCGCGACGGCAGTTGATGCACGGCTGGGTGACCGGGCCGGCAACACCCACCAAGTCCGTGCCCTACTGGGAAGGCGCCCATTCCATCCCGCGGGTCCTGACGCTTCGCGGCCGGCATGTGGCGCAGGAACCGATCCCGGAGATCGAGTCGCTCCGCGGCGAGCATCGGCGATGGGGGGGCCTGGAGGTTCAGCCCGGCCGGTCCGGCTATCTCCCGGACGTTACGGGCGATGCGTTGGAGATCATCGCCGTGTTCGCGCCGGGCGGCGTGTCGCCCGGGACGTCGGCAAGCGACGTCGAGTCGCGGTTCGGCGTCAAGTTGCGCGTGTCGGGCGACGGGAAAGACTGCGTCCGCGTGTGGTACGATCCGAAGACCGACCAATTCGGCACGGACGGCGTCGTCGTCAAGAAGGCGTCCGCCTGGGGCGGCATCACCCGACACGGGTCGCAGGACGAGCCGGTCGTGTTGCGCATCTTCCTCGACAGATCCGTCCTCGAGGTCTACTGCGGCGGGGCCGCCCTGACCAACCGAACCTTCGCGGACGCCAAAGCGCTCGGCGTGGACCTGTTCGCCGAGGGCGGCACGGCGAGGCTGCAATCCCTCGACGTGTGGAAGGTGAACCCCCTGTGGAAGCCGTGAGCGCAGGAGAGAATCGCAAGCGTGTTCTGCAACCGCTTCCAACCCCTTTCACAAAGGGTGGGCGGACAAATTCGATTGCCCCGGGTTCCCGGCAGACCCTACAGTGGCGGCGGAAGGAGGCTGCATGACGGAGGCAAGGCTGGACGTCGTCGCCATCGGAAGCCTGGCGAAGAACAAGTATTGGAAGGAGAAGTCGCCGGCCCGCGAAGAGTACGCGACGGCGACGCTCATCCGCGCGGGCAAAATGACGATCCTGGTGGACCCCGGCTGGCCGGCCGAGGTCCTCCGTGCGGCGCTCTTTTATCGCGCGGGCCTCGAGCCGGGGGCGGTGACGCACGTTTTTGTGACGCATTTCGACCCGGCCCACCGGCGGGGGATCGCCCTCTTCGCGAAGGCCAAGTGGTGGATGTACGAGGAGGAGATCCGTTACGCGGACGCGGAGTTGCCGGACGACGCCCCGGACCGGCGGATCCTGGGTCGCATCGAGGAGGCGCCGGAGCACCTGGCGCCGGGGGTGGACCTGTATCCGACGTTCGGCCACACGCCGGGCCACGCGTCGCTGCTGGTCTATTCGGCCGTCGAGAGCACGATCGTGACGGGCGACGCGGTTCTGACGCGCGACCATTTTGAGCAGGGCGACCTGGGCGAGCCGCCGTGGGACCTCGTGAAAGCGAAGGAATCGTTCCAGGAAATCCTCCAGATTGCTGACGCCCTCGTGCCCGGCCACGACAACCTGTTTCTGTGCCGGACGGGCGGGGGGTTGGTCTGACGGCTTGAATCCCGCGCGGTTCGTTCTACAATTGACACGGCA
>JAPLMM010000042.1 GCA_026387035.1 Planctomycetota bacterium | reverse complement strand
GAAGTTTCCTGACCTGGATGCAGGAGCGCACCAAACCGGTGTTCATCTTTGCAACCGCCAACAACATCAGTGACCTGCCACCAGAATTCCTGCGCAAAGGGCGCTTCGACGAGATTTTCTTCGTCGACCTACCGACGCCGGAAGAACGCAAGGCCATCCTCGAGGTGCTGCTCCGCAAGTATGGCCAGAAGCCCGCGCGGCTGATCACCGAAACGCTCGTGAAGCGGCTCGACCGCTACAGCGGCGCCGAAATCGAGTGCGTGATTACCGACGCGATGTATGAGGCCTTCTATGATAACCAGCGCCCGTTGAGAGCGCAGGATCTGGAAGTTGCGACCACAAAGGTTCTCCCGCTGGCCGACCAGATGCGCGACGAGATTGAGTCGCTGCGCCGCTGGGGGAAAGCCAACGCACGACCTGCGTCGTGAATGGTTTGACGAAAGGAGCCTGACAATGTCCGGACCCAAGCGAGGAACCTGGCACTTCGTGTATGACCCCACGCCCACGCGGCTGGCAGACCTGAGACGGTTCGCCGCGCGGCAGGATGCGTGGCTGGAACGGCACGGCTTATTCGTCGGGCGCTACCTGGGCAGTGAGGCGCTGGCGCGCGCCCGGGCCGCGCACGACCGGGTTCGGGAATGCCTGGCCGCAGGCGACCCGGACTCGGGCTTCGATGCCTATGGTGAGGTTTGGGGTCTGTTCAACCAACTACACCGCGAAGCGACGGAGGCGCAGAGGCGGCGCCGCCTCGAGGAACACGCGAGGGTACAGCGCGCGGCCGCGGCGCTGGCGGACCAGTGTAGGGAAACCTGGGAATCGTCCGAGAACCAAGTGCTCCTTCAGCGATGGGTGGACACTTCTGAGCACCACCAGCTGGCGGCAGGCGTGGCTTCCATAAGCGTGGGCTCGCCGAGGGAGATGCAGGAAAAGGCCAGAGCCTGGCATGACCGGTTCGCGCAGGCGCTTCGGCTGGCGGGCCAGCGGGCGGAGGAGAATGCCAGGGCCGTGAGGGCCTACGTGCCCAGACTTCGTGCGGCAACGCAGGCTCTGGATGGACTGAACACGGTCGTGCTTCCTGCGGAAGACCGGAAGCGGTTTGATGACCTTAGGGGCGCTCTACGCGAGACCGCCGAGGGGGCTCTCGCCCGGGAAGATCTCCCGTCCATCCAGAAGGCGGTTCGTTCTATGGCGAGTCTGCACGCCGATTACGAGCCCAGGATCAAAGCCGCGGAACTGAAGAAGGCGACCGAGGTCTGGCAGTCGGCCCTCGTGAAGTGCGGCTACGGCGTCGCGCTGCGGACCGATCCGGACGGAACCGTGGTGATCGAGGCCAGCAGTTTTCCCATGAAGTCTGTGAACATCAGGGTGCGGCCAGACAGCGAGGAGGTGAACCTGGAGGTCAATGGGGCCCGCGACCACGCGGCCTGTGTCAGGGACGTCCAGTCGCTTCAGGCCGAACTGGCCCGTCAGGGCGTGGAACTGAAGATGACCGACTGGGGCAGCGGCAACCCGGGGAGCGTGATGCGACACCAGGATGCCAGAATCTCGGTGGGAGGTGCAAAGTGAGCCGACCAGAGGATCGCA
Organism: Planctomycetota bacterium; assembly: GCA_026387035.1. Lineage (NCBI taxonomy): Bacteria > Pseudomonadati > Planctomycetota > Planctomycetota bacterium. The sequence goes on along the minus strand of JAPLMM010000042.1, from coordinate 2,223 downwards.
CTCTGTCACGGCCGGACGCGGTGAACGTCGCCCACTTAGTCGAGCGCTGTCGCGTGCTGGGGCCCGGCGAGAGATTCGCGCTGTGGGTCCAGGGATGCCCGCTCCGCTGCCCGGGTTGTCATAACCTGGACTTCCTGCCATTTGTGGATGCGATGTGGATAACAATTGGGGAACTTGAACGCCGCATTCTGGCCACGACTGGCATCGAGGGCGTGACGTTCGTCGGCGGCGAGCCGTTCGCGCAGGCGCGGGCGCTGGGCATCCTCGCCCAGCGTATCCGCCGCGCGGGTCTGAGCGTGATGGTCTATTCCGGCTACACGGTTGAGCAACTCGTTTCAGGGGTCGAGCCCGACGCAATGTGGCTCTTGTATTCAACGGACCTCGTGATGGACGGACCTTATCGCCGGGAGTTGCCGACCCAGCGCCCGTGGCGCGGCTCGGACAACCAGCGGCTCATAGCGCTTTCCCAGCGTTATGCGGACCGCGTGGAGGAGTGGAACCGGCCCGTCGGGCAAGACTTTGAGGTCCGCGTTCGCGCGGACGGAACGCTGGAGGTTCTGGGCATTCCACCGGCAGCACTGTCGGCGCGGGAAGGAACGGCATGGCCCGATGTTTGTGATGGAGGACGGCAAGGACCCGGCACAGGAACGGTGCGAACGGGTGGGCAGTTTAACCGATTCATGCCGCCGTGCGAGGAGGATTGAAATGGAATCGTTGCTCTGGTTGCTTCTGGCGTTCCGCATCCTTCGACGGGCGGCACCGGTTGTGGTGGGCATCGTTGGGGCAGCAGTGATCCTCAGTTTTTGCGGGACGGCGTTTCCCGCCCGGTGGATGGCGCTTCTGGCGTTCGTCGTGCTGGCCTGCTGGCTGGCCGGGGGAGTGAAGGACGTGCTCTCGGGTTCGCGGAACGGTAGAGGCGGCCGTGGGGACAGTCCGCGGCAGGACCTGTGACAGGAGGAAACCCATGTTCGTTTGCGAGGGCTGTAAGACGCGGATGAAGGGAGTTGAAGACGTGGGGGCCAGCAGGCCGTTTCCGGCCTTTGCCGTTGCCGGCGGCGTGCTGGGTTCCCTGGCCGCCGCAGCCACAGGCGCGATTCTGCTTGTGCCGGCGGCCGTCGTCCTCGGGGCTGTCGCAGACAGCCGGCGATGCGGGTTGTGTGGGGCAGAGGTCCAGGAAGATGAACCCGCTTATCACCTGATGCACGAGTTGCCAGGAGAATCGGGCAGTCCGGCCTACAGGCCCGTGACGCGCCCACCCCAGCCGTCGGCGCCACAACCGGATCCGGGTCCACCGGGACAGGGGAGAGCCCCGCAGGGCCGCACGATGGAGGGGTCTAACTCCCGCACCGGCCCCGCGAGCCTTTTCGATTCTTCTCGGCGGCCCAATGAGCCGCGGGTTCAGGCCGACTTTACGTTCGACGAGATGCGGGGTGCTTTGGTGCCGAAAGAACCGCCCTCTGACCTGGGAGGTTTTGAATCTGACCCGGAGGTGGCTCCTTTTACGCCGATGGACGTAGGCGGTCCGGAATTGGCCTCGCCTTTCTTTGACGAAGCCTTACCGGACCCGTTCTCGGACCTCGGAGATGGGTGGGTGTTCGGCCTGGGCGACGATGTATCCCCCGGCGAACTTCCCCCGGAAGGATTGGACCTATGAGAATCCGCAGACGAATCATCAATGCCGACCTGGAAGGCCGCGTGCTTTCCGAACGCATCGAAGAGGTCGCCGACGACGGGCAGGGGAACGTCGAGGAGTCCCAGGCCACGGCCTTCCACAATTGCCCATCGTGCGGCCGGCCGATCGAAAAGGTGCAGGACGTCCGCGGCCAGTGTGTTCAGTGCGGCCAGCAAACGTGTGCCACCTGCGAAAGTTATTGCGCAATCTGCCATCGTCCGTTGTGCCGTAACTGCCGGCTGGGTTTTGCGGAAAAGGGTCTGAGTGTCTGCGACTCGTGTTTGAGGTTGCTCGATGAACGATTGGCGCATCAGGACCGTCTGGTGGAGGAGAAGACCGCGTTTGAGCGGCTGATGACTGTTTACGGTGCGATGCTAAAAGTCCTCCCGCCGCCCCCTTACGAGAAGGGCTCGATCATGGGAGTGGTGGCGCAGATCGTGCAGTGGCGCCTGGCGGGAAAACTTTCCCGGATGGCGAAACAGTTGACGGAGGGTGACGATCGTGGCCGCCGACTACTGCCATGACATCCTGGCCGCCGAGGGGTTCCGGAG
>JAPLMM010000041.1 GCA_026387035.1 Planctomycetota bacterium | reverse complement strand
CGGCACCGACAAGGACACCGACCTGGCGGTCGTCAGGCTCAAGCGCCCGGACTCTAACCCATTACCCTGTGCGGAACTCGGCGACTCGGATGTCCTGAAGGAAGGCGATTTCGTCATGGCCATGGGCGCCCCGTGGGGTCTGTCGCGCAGCGTCTCGATCGGCATCGTCTCCTGCACGCACCGCTTCCTGCCGGAGTCCAGCGAGTACAGCCTCTGGCTCCAGACGGACGCCTCGATCAGCCCGGGCAACTCCGGCGGGCCCCTGGTCAACACGGACGGCCAGGTGGTCGGCATCAACACCCTCGGGACGTCGGGGGGCGGCGACATGGGCTTCTCCGTCCCCTCGAACACCATTCGCCACATCCTCGCCCAGATCTCGGAGTTCGGCAAGGTGAATTGGAGTTGGACCGGCCTGCAACTTCAACCCCTCCGCGACTTCGACCGCAACATGTATTTCGAAGGGACCGACGGCGTCATCGTCGCCGAAACCGATCCGGAAAGCCCCGCTCGCCACGCCGGCCTCCTGCCGCGCGACCGCATCCTGGAGGTCGGCGGCCAGCCCATCAGCGCCGTCACTTCCGAGAACCTCCCCTCCTTGCGGCGATTGCTGGGTCTGCTGCCCAAGGGCCAACCCGCGGACATCAAGTTCCTCCGCGGCGAAAAAGTAATGACCGTCCAACTCACGCCCCGCGAAAAAGGCAAGGTCGAGGGCGCAGAACTCGATTGCCCACGATGGGACCTCACCGTCAAGCAGATCAACCAGTTCGACAACCCCGAACTCTATTTTCACCGCAAGGAGGGCGTCTTCATCTACGGTGTTAAGTCGCCCGGCAACGCGGGCAACGCCGGCCTCAGGCCCAAGGACATCATCCTCTCGATCGAAGGCCGGGAGGTGAAAACCCTCGACGACGTCAAGAAAATCCACGCCGAGGCCATCGAGAATGTCAAGAAACAGCACCGCATCATGTTTTCCGTCCTCCGCAACGGCCTGCTGAGGCAGATGGTTCTCGACTTCTCGCGCGATTATGAAAAGGAATGACGGTTCCCGCGAATCACGTTCCCGGATAAAGGGCCTCCCATGAACGCTCGATTGGCTTGCGCGGTACTCGTGTTAGTGGCGTCGTCGGCCTTGGCGGCCGGCCCGGAGGAGGCGAGCCCCGCCGACTTCGTCGCCGTCGCCGGCCAGGTCGCTCCCTCCCTGGTGCGCGTGGAGTACACCCTGCGCCCCGACAAGGGCGAGGATCCCGTCGCGGGCGGCTATACCCGCGCCGCGTGCCCCGTCAATCCCTACAGCGCCTTCGACGCCGACGCGCCCGTCCGCGAAGAACGTCCCTTGGAGGTCGAAGGCTTTCTCCTGGAGCCCGCTCTCGTCCTCAGCCCCGACCCGATGATCCATCCGCGATTCATCGAGTCCATCGCTGTTCGCTTCGGCGACCAGGTGGTTCCGGCAAAGCCCGTCCGATACGCCCACGACCAGAACGCCCTCTTCCTCCAACTCGAAAACCCCCTCGCCGGTGCCAAACCCCTCGCCTTCGACGCCGAGGCCAAGGCTCCTTTCCTGGCCGTCACCTACGGATACGGCGACGAAGGCTGGACCGTCGGCGTCTCGCCCATCGGCTCGGAAGTCTCCGTGACGGAAACCGGCCTCAAGGTCCGCGGCGTCCCGCTCTGCTGCCTCATCGTCACCGAGAAGGGCCAGCCGGTCGGCATGTCGCTGAGCGGCACGCTGCCGGTGGACGATTCGTGGAAAGGGCCGCCCGAGAAGTGGCCGACCCTTTCGGCCGACGAGGTCGCCTCACTCGCCGACAAGGTCGCCAAAAGGGCCGACCAGGCCGTCCTGCGGGTCCAATTGGGGTTCCGCAGCCCGAAGAAGGAGGAGGGTGGAAGGGCCCAGTACTCTCGCGGCGGCGACGACGACCAGGCCACCGAACGCCACGTGCCCGGCATCCTCGTCGGTCCCGACCGCATCCTCGTCCTGGCGAACCTCGCGCAGAAAGTCACCGCCCGCCTGGAGCGGATCAAGGTCTTTCCGCCCGAGGGCGAGCCCGTCGCCGCCGCCTTCGAGGGAACGCTGAAGGACTACGGTGGCTTCATCGCCACGCTTAAAAAGCCGCTCGACGGCGCGGTCAAAATGACCGCCGGCGACATCCGCCGCTTCGACAAGGTCCTCGTCTTGGGCGCCGACGTCCGCATCCAGGGCGAGAACCGCGTCGTCTACGTTTGCCGACGACGCATCACGGAGTTCAACCGCGGATGGAAACGCCACGTCTATCCCGAACTCCCCGGAAACGCCGACAATGTCTTCCTCTTCGACGATGAAGCGAGCCTCGTCGCCTTTCCCGTCGCGCGCCGGCCCAAGGCGGGCCAGCAGGAACGAGGGTCCTCCGAGAACCCCAAACTGACCGCCGCGACGCAACTCGCGCCGGTCCTGGGGGCCCTCGCCCAGAACGTCGACCTGAGCAACGTGCCCCTCTCGGAGGAAGAAGAAAACCGCATCGCCTGGTTGGGCGCCCTCCTTCAGCCCATGGACCGCGAACTGGCGCGCCTCAACAAGGTTTCGCACCTCACGCAGGACGGCCAAACCGGCGCCATCGTCTCCTACGTCTATCCCGCTTCCCCCGCCGACAAAGCCGGCGTCAAGGCCGGCTGGATCCTCCTCAGACTTCACGTCGAGGATTTTCCCAAGCCCCTTGAAATAAAAATGGAGAACGACCGCTCCGGCGACTGGGAGTTCCCGTGGGAACGCCTCGACGAACTCCCCGAGGAATACTACGACCGCCTCCCCGCCCCCTGGCAGCCCGCCGAGAACTCCTTCACCCGCATGATCACCGACATCGGCTTCGGCAAAAAGTACCGGGCCGAGTTCGTCGCCGACGGCCAGACGGTCTTCAAGGATTTCGAGGTCGTTCAGAGCCCGCCCCATTTCGGCGCGGCCCCGAGGTTCAAATCCGACGCCCTCGGCATCACCGTCCGCGACATGACCTACGAGGTCCGCCGCTATCTCCAGAAGGAACCGAACGACCCCGGCATCGTCATCTCCAAGGTCGAACCGGGCTCGAAAGCCTCCGTCGCAGGCATCAAGCCTTACGAGACGATCACCCACGTGAACGAGCAGCCGGTCGCCAACGTGAAGGATTTCGAGCGCCTCATCGCGGGTCAGCAGGAACTCCGCCTGGCCGTCAAACGCATGGTCCAGGGCCGAGTCGTCAAGATCACCCTCACCGGCGGACCCGAGAAGCCCCAGGAACCCCCAAAGGCCGCCCCGGCCGAGAAACCTGCTCCCGAGGCGCCTCCAGCGGACAAATAGTCCTAACCGCAGAGTTCGCTAAGAGCGCAAAGGAAAGCGGGATTGGGGAACGGCAGTAACATTAACCCGCCCCGCAAGCGGGGCGGGTTAATTAGTCACATGCACGCCGTCTATTTGCTGTTTGTCGTTCCCCTATTTTCGTCGTTCTCTGCGGTCTCTGCGATCTCTGCGGTGAATTCTGTGCCTCGACTTATGGCAACCGGCGATTGTGGATAACTTTTTGGAGGAGGTTTTGGGGGGTATTTTGGGGCGATTTTTGGGAACCCACCGGCCCTGGCGCTAGCGTCCGGGCGGTTTTTTCACTGCACGGGACCCGAATGGTAAGATGGGCTAGCGCGGATTTAGTGCTTTTTTCGACTTTTTTCGTGTTTTTTGACCGGTTTTTACCGGTTTTTGTGCCCTATTTCGCACTTTTTCCATCCATGTCATGTGCATACCTTTATGTGTATAACTTCCGCCGGACGCGCGTAAGTCGCATTTGGCGGGGGAATCTCGCATTTGACAAAGAAACAGCATTGGACGGGCAGGGAGAGAGTGATTGCGGAATGCGGAGTGCGGATTGAAACGACAAAACCGCGGACGGTTAGCCGCGACCCGAAGTTTACCCGCCGTGGCGGGGGGAGCGGGTTCGTTGCGGAACGTTTACCCGCCGGTCGCCCGCCACGGCGGGCAAGGTTGGGCGGGCGTAACGCCTTGTCCAGGCGGGGTTTAACCGCAAAGGACGCCAAGCACGCAAAGGGAGGATTGGGGAACGACAAACGGCGCAAAGCCAAACCACCGAAAGGACGCAGAGGGAGGATTGGGGAACGGGGAAAGGCAACGCGGAACGCGGCCCGAAGGGCTCCAACGAAGGAACAGGGACCCCAAGGGGGTCCAACGGCGAACAGGGACCCCAAGGGGGTCCAACGGCGAACAGGGAGATTGCGGAGTAAACGGCGAACGGCGCGGGCGATGGCGGGGCTGAGGTGTTTGGGCGAGGTGCGGAGGGAGGCGTTGGAGAAGGCCTTGAAGCCCCTCCAGGCCTGGGCATGGGGGGCGGACGGAAATTTCCGGCGAGGGCGGCGGAGGCGTAAGTTCTTGCTGCACAAAGAGTTATGACGGTTCGTGGCCGCAGAAATAGATTTTGCGAAGAAAAAAAATTTGACTTTTGCGAATTTGTGGGTATATTACCCGTGAAGTGGAAAGCCCGGGGGACGTGGCTTCCAAAAGAGTAAGTCTCGCTTTAGGTGATTCTCTAAGGGCAGGTATCGAGGAGCCGGGGGCCGGTTCCTCCAAGAGGAAAGGCGGTAATCCTATGTGGCGGAATCGGATTTTCATGGGAGCAGTCCTTCTGTTGCCGCTGGTGGTTCCGGGCGTGGCGTCGGCCTCCTCGATTTCTTATCCGACGACCTACTCCTTCAACCTTTCGCCAGGGAGCCAGACGGTCAACCTGTCTCAATTTAACGACCTTGGAGGCTCGTTGACCCTGACCAAGGTGACGCTCGACTTGGATGGCGATATTCACTCGAGCATCGAGGCAGAGAATGACGATCCTACTCTTCCAGCCTCCATGGGCGTGTCTCTGATTGGTAATTTTGACGGCAAAGTGATGAACGGCTTGACCGAACTGTTGCACGCGGCCGGCAGTATTACCGACACTCATGGACCGGTTTCCGTGACGGCGACAGACGGCATCGTCAGAAGCGGTCCGGACTATCACGACTACGGGACGCTTAACGACAGCGATTCGGATTCGGATTCTCTGACGAGCGGTCTCAGTTACTTCATCGGGGCAGGCACCATCCCCGTTGATATTACCGGCAGCGGCGGTTACAATGTTTCGGGTACATCCAAGAGCACCGTTTGGGTAACAGACTTTGGTATATCAGGCACGGCCATGGTTACTTACGAATACACGCCGGAGCCGGCGACGATGGCGCTTCTCGGCCTCGGAGCCTTGGGCTTGGCGGCGAGGCGGCGCCGGAGCCGGTAGGCGGCACGGCGGGCCGGAGTAAGAGACATTCCAAGGCGGGGCCTTCGCGAGGCGAAGGCCCCGTTTCATGCGCCGGGTCGGCCGGCGTCGGGCCGAAGCGGGGAAGGAGCGATTGCGGCCCGAAGGGCTCCTATGTAAGGAACAGGGACCCCAAGGGGGTCCAACGGCGAACAGGGAGATTGCGGTCGCCACGGCGACCAGGGATTGCGGATTGGGGATTGCAGAGTGCGGAATGGACCCGTCTTCGTCCCGGCGTGCCGGGATCGGGCGGAAAACATCTTGTGCAGCCGGCGAGAAGCGATAGAATCGAGACACCTGCCTTCGCCAAGGCTTCCCGCTTCGCCCGTTGGGCTACGCAGGACAAGTCGGCGGGCAGGGGCGGTGGGTGTTTCGTCGCCGCGCGTGCTGCGGTTGCCCCGGTCGCCCTCCGGGCTCCCTCCGCAACCGCAGCGGGAACGTTACCCATGGCGACGGTTCCACCTTATTCCAGGTCGGAAACTGTCCAGCGCATGGGGACAAGCTAACAGTTAGCCACGCCCCTGGCATTTACAGAACAAGGAGGCCCGCCATGTTACGAGCCGAAGAACTTGCGGCAATTGCCGCACTTGCAGGCCTGGCCATCTGTGCGTATGCGGCCGCCGGCGAGCCGGCCACCCCCGCCCCCGCCGGTGCCGCCGCCGGCCCCGTGCCCGCCATCCTCGACACCGACATCGGCGACGACATCGACGACACGTGGGCCCTGGCCCTGCTCCTGAAGTCCCCCGAACTGGACCTGAAGCTCGTCGTGTCCGACAACGGCAACGCAACCTACCGCGCCAGGATCGTGGCGAAGATGCTCCAGGCGGCCGGCCGCACCGACGTCGCAGTGGGCGTGGGCCTCCGCCCCGACGACAAGGGCGGGCGCCAGGCCGTCTGGATCGAGGGCTACGACCTCAAGAGCTATCCCGGCAAGGTGCACCAGGACGGCGTCCAGGCGATCATCGATACTGTCATGAATTCGCCCGAGCCCGTCACGCTCATCGCGATCGGCCCGGTGCAGAACATTGCCGCCGCCCTCCAGCGCGAGCCGCGCATCGCCCAGAAGGCCCGCTTCGTCGGCATGCACGGGAGCGTCCGCCGCGGTTACGGCGGCAAGCCGACCATCAACGCCGAGTACAACGTCAAGGTCGACGCGAAGGCCTGCCGCGCCGCCTTCGAGGCGCCATGGGACATTACGATCACGCCCCTGGACACCTGCGGCCTCGTGCACCTGAAGGGCGAGAAGTACGCGGCCGTCCGCGACTCCAAAGACCCCGTCGCTGCCGCCCTCATCGAGAGTTACCGCGCCTGGGCAACCGCCGGCAAGAATCCCGCTATGGCCGGTTCCGCCAGTACCACCCTATACGACACCGTGGCCGTGTACCTGGCATTCTCGGAGAACCTCGTGAAGATGGAGAAGCTCGGCGTCCGCGTGGCCGACGACGGCAAGACCCTGCTCGACCCCGCCGCCAAGGTCGTGAACGTTGCCACCGAGTGGAAGGATATGCCCGCCTTTGAGGACTTCCTGGTCAAGCGCCTGAACAGTCCGACGGTGCCGGCAACTCGCTGACATGTAGCGGGAATTCCGGTGACATAGAACTTATCTCCTCTTTTCCGGCTTCGGCCCCGGCTTGCGGGGGGAGAGGGGACGGGACAGGCACTGTTCCAGATCGGTTACGAAACTCGGGCTGCCTAACGGGCGGCCCGTACGGCCGTGCCGCCGCAATCGCCGGAGCATATCCTCGTCGTCCTCGGCCACAAGAAAAGCCCGCCAATCGGCCACCTCGGCCGCCAGCGGGCCGCCAGCCTTCACCAGTCGGTCGCCTCGACCCGCCACATGTCCGGCCGCGCTCGACCACGGCCAGTCCCACGCCTGGGCGACGAGACCCGCACGCACGGGGTTCCGCTCGATGTATCGCGCCGTCGCCGAAGTCTCAGTGCGTACGGCCGCCGGTGGCGCTGTCAAACCTGACCGCCAGCGGCGGAACGCCTTTGGTGACCGACGCCGTGGGGCGTACCTCCGGCCTCAGCCGTTCGCCCGGCGCATAAGGCGTGAAGCGATAGACCAGGTCGTTCTTCGGGGCGGCGGCGGTGTAATCGCCGGGCGGCGCGGTGCCCACGGCCCATTCCTTCATCTCCCAGGGGTCAATGGCGTCCACCTTGTAGGGGCGGTCGCCGGCGAGTTGGATCGTCTGGCTCTTGCCGCCGAGGACGTAGAGCAGGTAGTACTCGCCCGTCTTGGCCAGGAGGAAGCGGCCCTGGTCGTCGCCGAGGGGCTGGAGTTCGTCGAAGTCCGGGGCGGCGGCCATGAACGCCTTCAGCCAGTGGATGCGCGCCGGGCTTTCGCCGTGGAGCACGCCGCCCTTGGACCACCAGAGGATGTCCTCGGGATGCTTGTACGTCTCGCCGTGCCCGACGTAGCAACCGCTCATCGTGCCGAGCCAGAACCGCTGGGTCATGGTCCGGGCATCCAGGTTGCCCCAGCCCTGGGGGATGTTGCCCTCGTACTTGCACTCGTCGAAGACGATGGGCTTGCGGTACTTCTCTCGGAATTCAACCCCTTTCGCCAAATTCGAACTCTGGATGCTGGCGTGGGTGACCCAGGGCTTAGAGTGGTCGTAGAACGCGTTGCAGTTATGGATGCCCCGCATGTGGCCGTAGGGGTCGTTCTTCTGAAGGTTCTGGAAGAAGCGGTCCCAATCGTCCATCGTCTTGTTCCCTTGCTGGTTCTTCGTGCCGGGCGCCATCAGGTCGTACTCGTTGGCCAGTGACCACCAGACGTTGCGGAAGGCGCCCAGCCGTGCGATGCAGTAGCGCAGGTAGCGGTCGTCCTGGTCGTCGCTCATGGCGGCGAAGCCCCAGCGGTCGTAGGGGTGCCAGAGGATCAGGTCCGCCTCGATGCCGAGTCTCTGAAGGTCCAGGATGCGCTGATCGAAGTGCCGCCAGAACGCCGGATCGAACTGGCTGAAGTCGAACTTTCCGTCGGCGTCCCTCCGAAAGGGGAACCGTTCGGGCTCGTTCTTGTTGTAGGCGTAACTCTTAGGGAACACGCAGAATCGGATCTTGTTGAAGGGCGCGGCGGCCAGGGTCTTGAGCGTCTGCTCCTGGAGTTCCTTCGTCTGATGCACCCAGGCGTAGCACGTCGTGCCGAACTGGTGATAAGGCGTGCCGTCGGCGTAACGGAGGTAGAACGTCTTGAAGACCTGCACGGGGCCGTGGTTGTTCGCCGACGGCGGCGTGGCGGTGAACGAACCCGTCTTGCCGTCCAGTTCAGGCCGGTTGCTTTCGGTCCTGTAAGACCACTCGCCGACTGTGTCGGGCATGAACCGGACCCGATAGGCGCCGTCGCCGTCGTAGAAGCCCGCTGCGGTGACGACGCGGTCGCCGTGGCGAAACGCGGCAGCGAGACGCACCTCGCAATACGGATTCCCCCCGGCGGGGCCTTTCAACGGGAGTTCGAAGACGCCCCATTGCTCCACGCAAGCGCCTTCTTTCTCCGCCGAGGCCGGGGGGGGGCCGGCTGATTCCGCGCCACAAGCCTGGGCGGCCACAAGGGCCATCGCCGCAACAAAGAACATCGCACCTGGGCCCATGTCTCTCCTCTCCCTTCCCCGCACTGTGACCGGTTCCGTGTCCGTGCGCCTCTCGGCGCGCCGCTCTTCGACTTTCGGCACCCCAAGGATACCGTAAGGGACGCGGCAATTCCTCCTTGATTTCGACGGATTCTCCCGACATCCTAAGGTTATGGACACCTTCGACCCCACCGGGGCGACTTCGAGCCTTACGGCTTCACCTGCGTCCGCCGGACGACGACGCGCACGCCCCGGCCGGCTCGGCACAATGAGATTAAACCTCTTGCAGTCCGGCACGCTGACGTATCTGATGGGGGGGCACGGTCACGGTTGCGGCACGGCTGGTCGCGGTGTTCTGGGCGGCCACGAAAATATTTCTTTTTTTTGCTGTAACCCCTCAGTTACGGGCGCTTGAAGGCGGGATGGCAAAGAGCAGGTGGTAGGGATTGGCGTCGGGGTGGGTGTGACTAATTTTTCTGGCACGGGTGTTGGGCATCGAAAGGGGCCGTAACAAGTGCCGGAGGCACGACTGTTCTCTAGCCACGGGCGCAAGCCCGTGGAAAGGAAGCGGGGCAGAAAACATTCTTCCCTTTCTCTGTTGGAGCCCCGTAGGGGCGATGG
>JAPLMM010000040.1 GCA_026387035.1 Planctomycetota bacterium | reverse complement strand
GGATGGCCTGTGCCCGCAACCCAAGACGCCGGAGGGTTGCGCGCAAGTCTTCGAGCGCACGGGCAGCCTGCTGCGCGAGGCGTTCGCCTATGCGCATCAGTTAGGTATCAAGACTTGCGTGGGCACCGAGACGCCCCTGGTCATTCCCAAGGATGTGCAGGATCGCCTGAAGGCCCTCGGCAAGGACCCCAAAGACAAGGCCGTCGTGCAGGAGGTATACGAGGGCATCTTCCGCCGCATCATGCAGGCCTATCCGCTTGATTATTACTGGTTCTGGACGCCCGAGTCGTGGACGTGGGGTGGTAACACGCCCGCGCAACTCCAGGCCACGCTCGACGATTTCACCGCCGCCATCGCCGCCGCAAAGAAGGTGGGCGCCCCGTTCACGCTGGCCACGTGCGGCTGGGTCCTGGGGCCGCAGGACGACCGGGCGAAGTTCGACACGTTCCTGCCGAAGGACATGCCCTTCAGTTGCATCAACCGCTCGGTAGGCAAGACGCCTGTTGACTCCGGCTTTGCGCGGGTCGAAGGCCGGCCGAAGTGGGCCATCCCGTGGATGGAGGACGACCCGAACCTCTGCTCCGTCCAACTCTGGGTCGGCCGCATGAGGAAGGACGCCGCCGACGCCCTGAAGTACGGCTGCACCGGCCTCCTGGGCATCCACTGGCGGACGCGCGTCTTGGGTCCCAACGTCTCGGCCCTCGCCCATGCCGCATGGGACCAGAGCGGCTGGAACAAGCCCGTCGCCGCGCCGCCGCCCGACCTCAAGGAAGGTCCCGAGGGCGGACAGGTCGCGGCGTTTCCCCAGAACACGATCGCCGGCACCGACGACCCCGCGCTGTACCAGACCGTGCGCTACAACCTGTCGGCCTACCACTTCAATCTGCCCCCGGGCAAGTACACGGTCCGGCTCCAGTTCTGCGAGCCGCACTACCAAGAGGCGGGCAAGCGCGTCTTCGGCGTTCGCATCCAGGATAAGCAAGTCATCGAGAACCTCGACATCTTCGCCAAGGTCGGGCAAAACAAGGCCCTCGACTGCACGTTCAAGGACGTGGAGGTGCGCGACGGCGGACTGGACATCGAGTTCGTGCCCGGGACGGAGTTCCCGAGCATCGCCGCGATCGCCGTCGAGGGTCCCGGCGGCACGAAGAAGGTCAACTGCGGCGGCCCGGCATACAAGGACTATGCTGCCGACCCGCCGGTCGCCGGGCCCGATACGCCCAAGGACAGGGTCCTCCCGACCGCCGATTTCTACCGCGACTGGGCGCTGCACCAGTTCGGCCCGGAGGTGGCCGACCGGGCCGCCGCCATCTTCGAGAAGGTCGATGGCTGCACCCCCGAACCCACCACGTGGGTGGACGGCCCGGGCGGCATCAAGCCGAACAACAAGCCCGTCGACGAGGTCCTCAAGGCCTACGCCTTCGTGGCGGACCTGGAGAAACTCCGGCCCGAGGTCCGCGGCGCGGGCAGCCTGGAGCGCTTCGATTACTGGCTCTCGAACTTCCGCTACATGATGGCCGCCGAGCGCCTGAAGTGTGCTTGGGGCAAGAAAGACGAGGCTGTCATGAAGCAGGCCCTGGCCGACCTGCACCGGCACCTCCTGGCCACCGTCACGACGCCCGGCGAACTGGGCACCGTGGCCAACTGGCAGCAGCACAACCTGCCCCGCCTCAACCTCCCGGGTCTGGAGATGGCCTATCGCGGCCCGGTGCGGGTGATCGTGCCGACGGTCCGCACGTCGCTCGATGCCGGCGAGACGCTTAACCTCAGGGTCATCATCCTCGCGGAGAAGCCGCCGAGCGCGGCAAGCGTGTTTGTGCGACCGCTTGGGAAGGGCGAGTTCACGCGGGTGCCCCTCGCCCACGTGGCGCGCGGCGTATACTCAGCCAGGATCACCCCGTCCGGCGGCGAGGACTTCGAGTACTACGTCGAGGCCGCGCCGGCCGAGGGCAACGCCGTCCGCTGGCCCGTCACGGCCCCGGGAACCTGCCAGACGGTGGTCGTAACGAATTAGGGGCGCGGCAACTAAACAGGAAAGCGAGGCAGCCCATGACTGTTCGCTGTCACCTCTTGGGAGGGATGCTGGTTCTCTGCTCCGTTGCCACCGCGTGCGCGGCGGCCGGGCCGGGCGGCATGAAGCCGGGCGGTGAGGGCCTCACCAGGTGACCAGCACTTCAATCGCCTTGTCCGGCGCGATCACTGTCTCGGAGGCCAGCGTAATCGTCAGCCGGCCATCATCCACTCCGTGCCCCGCGCCGACCGTTGCCCCGCCGATCTTCACGCTCACCCGCTTAGGCTGCGCCTTTTCCGGAATCGCCAGGGCCAGGGTCTTCAGGTGCAGCCGGCCCCTCTTGAGTTCCACGCGGGCCCGCAGCGCGGCCCCTTCACGTTTCTGGCTGAAGGTGCCCCAGCCCTCGGCCGCCGTGAACGCCGCTTTGAAATTTTCCGGCGTCAGCCTCGGCGCAAATCCGATGTGACCGTTCGGTCCGTGGTACTCGAATCCGGTGATGGCGATAAAGGCGCCGTATGCAGCCATGGCCCTGGCGTAATGGTCGCTGCACTCCACTTCATTGTACGGGTTGCGCCGTGACGGGGCATAGCGATCGTGGATGGTGCGGATGATGGCAAGGCCCTTTTCCACAAGATCGGGCGTGCCTTCGAAAATCATGTGGGATGCAACCTGGTATTCGAACCCCGTCATGCACTCGTTGAAGTAGGCCCCGAACCGTTTATCACCTGTCGCGAGAATGTCGGTATCGCCCTTTGGGAAGGTGCACATGATCAGACCGCCTTCTCCGGCCACTGCGTACCAGCGTCCATCTTTGAAATGTTCGCGAAAGGGGCCTACATCCGGCGTGAAGTTATACTTCCAGAGCGATTGCAAAGCCTGCCGGGTTTCCTTTTCCGGCAAGATGCGGCCCAAACCGACCTGATAAGCCCAGCTCTGCCCCATCACCTGGTCGATTTCGCAACCGTTTCCAGATCGGTTGGCTTTGGGATAGGCAGGATCAGGCTTATGAATGAAATACTCGCCGTTGAATAGCCGCTTCTTCAACTCCTCTCTGCCCCTCTCTGCAATCGCGGCACAGGTACGGGCAAAATCCGGCTCGCCCATAGTTTCGGCCATTTTTGCGGAGGCCTTCATCGCAGCAATGTACAGCGACGAAAGCCAGGAAGAGGGGCCGTACCAGGGGGCGTCAAGGGTATTATGCTGTTCCCCCTCCAGTATTCCGTCTGCATTGCCGTCTTGACGAATCATATAATCGATCGCCTTCCTGACCTGCGGCCACAGTTCTTTCAGGAATCGGTCATCCGTTGAGTTCAGATATTCCCGATACATGCAGAGGATACGGCCGCAGTGGCCATCGATAGCAATCCACTGGGATTCTCCACGAACGCGGATGCCCCCGTTGGAGTGCTGGCCAACGCTTGGGTTGAAATCGACATGTGCCCGAACAGATCGCTCCAGTTCCGGGAACAGCCTGCCCATGGCCTGGGCGTACTGCCACACATGAGTGCAGGTTCCTCCGCAGCAATAGGTTCCTTCCCATCCATAGAATCGGCCATTGTCAAACCAAGCCGTAGTCTGGGTCGCCAGGCAGTCTGTAGGGATCATCAAGCGGTCAAGCAGCCAGTAAGGCAGTGTGCTCTCATACCAGGTGTCGCGCCACAGCCGAGTGGCTCCGGTAAGTTCTTTGAACCGGCGCGCAACATCGGCCGAGACATCGCCCGCTCCGCCATAATGCGCGGCGTAATGCCGTTTCATCTTATTGAGGTTGGCAATTCTCGGTAAGGCCAGGTCCCGCTGCCGGCCATGGAATGCCAGCGATGGGAAATACCAACTCACCACATACTCGTATCGAGTCTCTTCACCCGGCTTGAGAATACGGGATTGCGCCATGGCCGCCACTGGAGTGCCTTTGCCTCCCGCTGATCGGGAATGGCCCGGCGCAATTGTCCCCAGTTCCGGGAAGATTGTGTCGGCAGCGGGTTTGTTCGTGAGTTCAAGGTTCACCTGCGCATTCGCGGCACCGTCCAACAGCATCAGCGCCATCGATCCGTGATCGTAGTCCTCATCGCCTACCGCTTTTTCCGAGACGACATCCGGTTGCGGCGTCTTCCGCTCCGCATCCTTTTCTGCCTGTCCGTCATTCCACGTACAGGTCATCAGGCTGTGCCTGCCCAGCGTCTGCCACTGATTTACCCGACAGCGCGAGTCCTTGTTCCCGGTGAAGCGGCGTACGGCGTTTTCCAGCCAACCGGCCACCGAAACATCGAGAGGCTTCTGACTGATATTCTTGACCTGGAACGACATGATGGTTGCCGGGATCGCGGAATCTTTCGCCTGGAACGGAATGAATGGACTGAACGCTTCGAGCACCACTTCCACCGGCAGTTCAGGATCACGGTACGTTATGGTGGCGATTGGGTACTCGCCTCGGAAGGTGATATCCTTGAACCCGGTCTTGTCCAAATTCCGCTTCCAGATCTTGTCGCCCGCCTTGATCTGTAACACAAAGCCCTGCTCTACAATCGAGTGCGGTTCAGGCTTCGTGACGTAATGAACGCCGTCGTACTCGTCGAACTTGCTGGTCGCAACCGGCCTGTTGAAGATGTCCCAGGCCCAGAGTTTACCATCACCTCCAACATAAAGTTGGCCACAGGCAATGCCGCCAATCGGCATGCCGATATACTTCAGTTCCTGCCCCGAACAACGTTCCGGCTTCCCGCGCGCGAAAAGGGACTTGACCCACTCGGGCGACAGTTTCTTGTCGGCCGGGACGAGTTTCTCCCAGTCCACGGCGCCGGGCGACTCGGCAGCGACCTCCTGCGACGCGAGGGCGGCGGCAGCGGCGCCGAGGCCCACGAATCTCAGGAAGTCTCGCCGGTTCGGCCCTGACCCGCAACATCCTGGTTTGTTGCAGCAAGGCTCGTTGTCTTCGGTCATGATTTTATGCCTCCTTGTCGCGTAGCGGTTCGGCCTGCCGTGCGCGGACCTTTCGCGTGCCGCCGTATGCGCGGGCATGGCGCCTGTCTCGCCGCGCAAGCATGCCCGGCAAATCCCGGGCCCAACCCCAACCCCAACGGGGCAGGCGGGGCAGGCGCGCCGGGACCGGGCGGCCGCCCTTGGTCATTTGCGGGGGACGTGCTCCAGGGACTGGCCCGGCCCGAGGGCCGCCGCCGGCGAGGAAGACTCCAGTTCGTAGAACGGGCCCAGGGGCTTCTTGCCCGGCGCGGGCGGACCGTCGTTGTAACTGTTGGCCACGTCGCCGGCGTACGGGTTCTTCTGGATCTCCCACGCGGAGTTGACGTAGTCCGCGGCGCCGGCCGGCAGGGTGAACTGCACCAGCGTCAGCACGCGGTTCGTGGCATCGTAACTGCCCAGGATGGGCTTGACGCGTTTCGGGCTGATGCCGATCTTCGCGCGGCACGCGCCGTCGGCGCTGAAGTACACCACGTTGTTCTTGACGACGAGGCGGTCGGCCGGCACCTTGCCGAAGTAGTCATCCTTGACGGGCGGGCCCAGTTCCGAGTCCGGCTCGCCGCCAGAGATGGGGATCACCATGGTCGTTGCCGGCGACGGGTTGAACATGCCCAGGATCCAGACCGAAAGCAGGCCCGTGTCCTTGCGCCACGGTTCTTTGCCGGCGTTGGTGATCGTGTTGGCGGACTCGTAGGCGACCATCCGGACGCCCGGCGCCGGCGCCACGCCCAGGAGTTTCCATGCCTCGGCCGCCGGCAGCACGCGGACCTGCCGCCGGATGTCCACGTCGAACTTCGTGCCGGAATAGTTCGTCACCTGGAACCGCCGGTGGAAGAGGACCGACGATGGCCCCTTGCCGGTCACGTCGAACGGTTCGGTGTCGATGGCCGGCGGCACGACCCAGTGGGCCAGGTCGAACGGCGCGCCCTTGGCGAAGTAGATGGAGAACTGACCGCCCTCCGGGCCCAGCCACAAACGCTCCTCGCCGCCGTACGGGTTGAAATGCTCAAGCGTCTTGCCCGAGGCCAGCAGGTCGCGGTTGATCCAGCCGAAACTCATGCCCTCCGGCCCCTCGGCCGTGCTGGTCATCACGCGGCCCTGGAGGGCCGGGACGACGGCCACCTGCGCCAGGCCCGACGGGTCGGAAAGCACCACCACCCCCCCGTGTTTCTCGAGGAAGGCCACGTCATCCTTGAAGGTTGTGCCGGTTGCCTGCGGGGTCGCATGCGGCCGGCCGCAGCCTGCTACGAGCAGTGCCAACGTTACGCCCAGGGCGATTCGCATCACGGTCGTTCTCTCTTTCTGGGTTCGTGCACGTGCAACAGCCTATGCCGCGCCCGACAGGCCGGCAGGGCCGTCCTGGAACCGGAGAAATCTTCCGCCCCCGTTGGGGCCGCCCGCGGGCGCCTACTTGGCGGCCTTGATGGCGTCCCGCAAGCGCTGCTCGGCCTCCGCCGTCCAGTAGCCGCAATTCAGTTCCAGGAACACCGAGGTGTATGGCAAGGTCATGTGGGTCTTGAGGATCAGGACGCGGAACACCTCGCCGGCCTTGTCCAGTTTGGCGATGATCTCTTCGTGCGGGAGCGAGTTGACGGGGTGCTTGCCCAGCACGGCCGCCAGTTCCTTGCGATAGGCCGCGATGCCGGGGGCGTCCTTGTCGGAGACCAGCGGCAGTTCGGCATCGAGGTGCACGACGGGGCGGACATGAGGCGAGGCGTCCAGGGCGGCGAGCACCGCCTTGACGACCGCCGCCTGGTCGGCCCCCGTGTAGAGCGTCTCGATGCCGGCCCGGCTTTGGGCCGGGTAGGCGGAATCGGCGATCACGATCCAGTTGCGATGGCCCAGGACGGGCAGTTCATCGGACAGTTTCTGTCGCCAGTTGCCGGCCTGGCACCCGGCGACCGCCAGGGCCGCCGCCACGGCCAGCAGGCCGATTCCGTGGGTCCACATTCTCGGATCTCCAGCCGAAAGTGTGTGCATAGGTCTCCCTTTCCTGTCCGTCCGCCGCCACGACTTCGCTGTGGGTGGGATGCACGGCTTGTCGTCGGCGCTCGCTTGTTTCGGCAGGGCCGGCGCGATCTTCTTGAGGCCTGGGCCGAACTTTTCGCTCGCCGGGCGCTCAGCGTTTCCGCAGGTCCTTGACCTGGTCTTCGAGGTTTTCGACGCGATTCTTCAGCGTCTTGATCTCGCGCTTCTGCGACTCGGTTTCCTGCCGGAGCCGGTCGTTCTCCGCCGTCAGGCGCAGCACCTCGTTCTGGAGCGCCTCCTTGTCCATCTTTTCGACGCGCTCGCGGTCCTTCGGAGCAGGGGCCGAAGAGTAGCCCGAGTCGCCGATCACCACCAACGGTTTGCTGGGGGCGAAGCAGCCGGCCACCAGAATGAGGAACGCCTCCAGGATC
>JAPLMM010000039.1 GCA_026387035.1 Planctomycetota bacterium | reverse complement strand
CGCGGCGAAGTCGAAGCCCTCTACTCCCCCCGCGGCCTGGCGGCCGCCCTACCTCTCCTCTTCAGCAGGTAATCGCCGTTCGCCTCTTCCCGGGTCATCCTCTGAAAGCGCGGCGGCCGTTCCAGAGAACGTCGCCGCACCCGTGCCGCGCCCACCTCGCGTTTTCCATTGAAGAGACCTGCGCGGCCGACTATATTCTGGTAGTTGCGAGGTCCGTTTACGGAGAGGCGCCGATGGCGAAAAAGAGGCCGGTCGAGTGGACGCACAAGCACCTCCTGGGCCTGGAGGACCTGTCGGCCGGGGAAATCACTCATCTCCTGGGCGCTGCCGAGAAGTTCCTTCCATACGCCACCGGTCGCAAAGCCGCGCCCCAGCGCCTCAAAGGCCGAACGGTCTTGAACCTTTTCTGCGAGGATTCGACGCGGACGCGGACCTCGTTCACCCTCGCCGCCGAACGATTGGGCGCGCGCGTCGTCCAGTTCCATGCCGCAACGAGCAGCCTCAAGAAGAACGAAACGCTCCTCGACACCGCGCGGAACATCGAGGCGATGGGCCTGGACGCCATTGTCATCCGCCACCCGGAGTGCGGCACACCGGCGGCTGTGGCCGACGCCGTCCAATGTTCCGTCCTCAATGCCGGTGACGACGCCCACGAGCATCCCACCCAGGCGCTCCTGGACTTTCTTACGATGCGCCACAAACTCGGGCGGCTCGATGGTCTGACAGTCGCCATCGTCGGCGACATCCGCCATAGCCGCGTCGCTCGAAGTAACCTCTACGGCCTCTCGAAAATGGGGAGCCGCGTAATCTTCGTCGGCCCGCCCCTCTTCCTCGCTGGGCTGGGCGACATCGCCGCGCCCGTCGAAACGAGCACGGACCTCGATGCGGTGCTCCCCGAGTGCGATGCCGTCATGATGCTCCGCGTCCAGTTCGAGCGGCACGAGCGGAACGTCCCGCCGGGAGGGCTGGCGCTGGACCTGGAGGACTATAAGCGCGCCTATCAGTTGACGGCGAAGCGCCTGGCGCGGGCAAAGCGCGGCGCGATCGTCCTGCATCCCGGGCCCATCAATCGCGGCCTCGAAATCACCGACGAGGTCGCCGACGGTCCGCAGAGCGTCATCCTCCACCAGGTGACGTGCGGCGTCGCGGTGCGGATGGCGGCCCTCAGCCTCTGCATCGGCGCGCTCGACCGCGAACGCAAGAGCGCCAAATCATCCCCCCTCACCCCACCCCTCTCCCGCAGGGGGAGAGGGAGTAATGAAAAAACCGCCAGGCCCAAGGGCCATCGCACCAGGCGAGGCCGCAGGCCATGACCCGCCTTCGCCAAGGCTATGGCGGGCAGGCCCGCCTCGTCCTCGCCGGCGGCCGCATCATCGACCCTGCCTCCCCAGCGGGGCAGGCCCCAACGGGGCAGGCGGGGCGCGACGAAGTCGGCGACCTTGTAATAGAAGGCGGCCGCATCGCTCGCGTCGGCCCCGCCGGCAAACTCGGCGAAGCCGACCGCACTATCGATTGCCGCGGACGGATCGTCTCGCCGGGCTTCATTGACCTGCACGTCCACTTCCGCGAGCCGCCTATTTCCGGAGGCGACTGCGCCGGCCTTGCTGAGACCATTGCAACGGGCACGGCCGCCGCCGTCGCGGGCGGCTTCACGACCGTCTGCGCCATGCCGAACACCGACCCGCCGATGGACTGCGCCGAGGCCGTGGCGTATTACATTCGCCGAGGCCGCGAGACCGGCCTGGCGCGCGTGCTTCCCGTCGGGGCAATGACGCGCCGACGAGCCGGCCGCGAGCCCGCCGACTTAAGCGCCATGAAGGCGGCCGGCGCCGTCGCGTTCAGCGATGACGGTTCGGACGTGGCCGACGCGAAAGTGTTCGAGGCGGTCCTTCGCCGGGCAGCAGCGATCGGCGCGGTGGCCATCTGCCACTGCGAGGACGCTCGCCTCGCCGCCGGCGGCATCGTCAACGACGGGCCCATGACGCTCGCGCTAGGCTTGCCGGGCATCCCCGCAGAGGCGGAGATTGAGGCGGTCGAGCGCGCTTGTCGCTTCGCCCGCGCGACCGGCTGCCGCGTGCATGTTTGCCACGTTTCGACGGCGGGCGCGGTGGCGGCGGTTCGCCGCGCGAAGACCGAGGGCGCTCCCGTCACCGCCGAGGCCACGCCGCATCACCTCGCCCTGACGCACGAGGCGCTCCGCGGCCGCGAAAGCGTCTTCAAAGTGAGCCCGCCGCTGCGGAGCGCATCGGACGTGGCCGCGGTGATCGAGGGCATCCGCGATGGGACGATCGATTGCCTGGCCACGGACCACGCGCCGCACACCGCCGCCGCAAAGGCGAAAGGCCTCGTCGCGGCGCCTCCGGGCATGATCGGCCTGGAGTCGGCCCTGGCGGTTTACGTCCGCGCGCTCATCGAGCCGGGGGTCCTGGACTGGCCGGAACTGCTGGCACATCTGACGACTAATCCTGCCCGCGTGATGGGTCTGCCCTACGGCACGCTGGCGGTCGGCGCCCCGGCCGATGTCACGGTCCTCGACGCGGAGGAGCGATGGACGATTGACCCCGCGCATTTCGCGTCGCGGGCGCGGAATTGCCCGTTCGCGGGATGGAAGGTTAAGGGGCGGGTGAAGCAAACCCTCGTGGGCGGACGCGTTGTGTACGAGGATCTCGCCTAACGCTACTTTGTCAACTCCGCTCCTCGACAGGTAAGCGGAGGCGCGGTGGCCATTCTTGGCCACCGCGCGGCGGGCAAGAATGCCCGCCGCGCTATCCCCCCTCCTGGGGTGCGTCCGCTAGGGCAGATCCAACGAGAGGTTTTTTTCAAATCGCAAGGCGACGCCGACGCCGTCTCCTACCTCGTGCGGCGCATCGTGACGGATGACCTTCGCGCGGGCGGCGAATTGCTCCAGAAAGAACGTGTTGGCCGTGTCGCGCGGCACACCGAGGCGAACGCTGACCTCCTGGCCGACGGCCGGGACCTTCTCGGCCGCGAAATAGGCCCCGCCGTCGCTCACGTTGATCGCCCGCGCACGGAGCCCGTGTCCGTCGGGAAGTTCGAGGCGCAGGCGACAGGGAACGTCGAACCGCTGGTGCTGTCGGCGCTCGGCGGAAACCGCCATGGACGTGCTCCTTTCCGGGCCGAGGACATGATACCCAACCACCCGGAATACTATAACCCATCCTTATCCGGTACGCAACCGGATTCTCAACCGGCCTGGCCCGCCGCGTGCCGTAGCCCGCCTCGGCGGGCGAAGGTTGCCCGCCCCACATGCCGTCAACGCCCGCAGATGAGCCCCAGTCTCACCGGGGCGAATTTCACCCGCCGTGGCGGGCTGCGGGATGCCGTTCAAGGTGAAACCTGGTTGCATTTTCTCCCCCTGTCGGCTAACCTATCCTCATGCCAAAGAAACGCCCCTCCAAGCCCACCCTCCCCCCAACCCCCCGGGCCCCGGCCGAGTCCGGCCGCACAATCAAGTCTCCTATCAGCGACGTGAAAACATGATCCCACAAAGGCGAAGGCTTGCCGTTCTCGGTATTGTCCTTCTCGTTCTGGGCTGTGAGTTGGCAGGAGCTGCTGACCTGCCTCCCATTCCCGATAAGCTTGTCGTGCTGACGTTCGATGACGGAGCCAAGTCGGATGTTGCGTTTGTGGCGCCCCTGCTTAAACGTTATGGTTTTGGCGCCACATTTTTCATTACCGAGGGCCTGAAGTTTCTCTCTGACAAACAGCATACACTGACTTGGGAGGAAATCCGGAAGCTGCATGATGCCGGCTTTGAGATCGGCAATCACACTCGCAGCCATCCGAACATGGCAACCCTATCGAGAGAGCAGATCGTTGCGGAAGTGGAACACATCGAAAATCGCTTCAAAGAGCATGGCATCCCCACGCCCAAGACCTTCTGTTATCCCGCCTACAAAAACAGTCCGGAGGCTCTCAAGGTCCTTGAGGAAAAAGGATACCTTTTTGCACGGCGCGGCGTGGCCCCGGAGTTTCCCTACTCGGACCGGGGCGATCGCGGCCCGGCTTACGATCCGCAGGAAGATCATCCCCTGCTGGTGCCCACTACGGGGGCATCAGGCCCGGACTCGGGATGGGAAGATTTTGTGTGGGCGGTGCAGCAGGCGAAGAATGGAAAGATCTGCGTCTTGAACTTTCATGGGGTGCCCGATGTGCTTCACCCCTGGGTCAGCACCAAGCAGGACGACTTCGCCCAATGCATGAAGTACCTCCACGACCAGGGTTGTACGGTTATCGCCCTGCGGAATCTAGCCAAGTATGTTGACCCGGCCAAACGCCCAAACGATCCCTACGCGCCGATCGAGCGGCGGCTAGGTCTCACTCCGGTGGAACTGCGGTGCGAATATGCTGTTAATCCTCTGGGCATCGACGTGGTGCAGCCGAGGTTCAGTTGGGTGCTCCAGTCGAGTCGGCGCGGACAGATGCAATCCGCGTACCAGGTTCTGGTGGCCAGTAGCGAGGAGAAACTTCGGGCCGGCACGGGCGACAAATGGGACAGCGGCAAGGTGGATTCCGACGAGTCGGTCCACGTAACCTACCAGGGCAAGGCACTCGGAAGCGGCGAAAAATGCTGGTGGAAGGTGCGGGTTTGGGACAAGGACGGCAAGGCGGGCGGTTACAGTGAGCCGGCCACGTTTGAGATGGGTCTGCTAAAGCCAAGCGACTGGCAGGGCAAGTGGATTGGCGCCGGCAAGGAGATATCTTCTCCGCTGTTGCGCAAGGAGTTCAGACTGGAAAAGGAAATCAGGCGGGCAAGGGCGTACATTTGTGGGCTGGGCTGGTACGAACTTTATATCAACGGCCGGAAGGTAGGGGACCATGTGCTTGACCCTGCCACCACCGACTACCAGAAACGCACCTTGTACGTGACGTACGACGTCACCAAGCACCTGCGCCAAGGCCCGAACGTGGTGGGAGTGATGCTGGCCAATGGCTGGTACAGCAGGAAGGGCGCCCCTGGAGGCAGCCCGAAACTGATCCTACAAATAAATCTGGAGTTCATGGATGGGAAGCGTGCCAGTGTTGTGACCGACGATACATTCAAGGTCTCTGGGGGTCCGATCACTGCGAGCGATCTATGCCACGGGGAGAGTTACGATGCCCGACTGGAAAAGCCCGGCTGGAACACCCCAGGTTATAATGATTCTGATTGGGACAAGGCTCCGGCAGCGGAACCTCCGGGAGGAAGGTTGCACCCGCAATTACTGCCGCCCATCCGGGTGGTAAAGACCATCCCGCCCGTAAAACTTCTGCAACCGCAGCCGAATGTATACGTCTACGATTTCGGCCAGCACTTCAGCGGCTGGGCGAGACTCCGGGTTCGCGGGCCGAGGGGCACCGAACTCACGCTCCGATATGCCGGAAGACTGTATGACGACGGCCGCTTGGATCGAAGAAACAACCTTAGTGCCGCACAGACCGACACGTACATCGTGAAGGGGAACGGCGAGGAGGTGTGGGAACCGAGATTTACCCTTCATGGCTTCCGCTACGCGGAGGTAACCGGGTTTCCAGGTGTCCCGACGCTGGAAAACCTGGAAGGACGCTTCGTCCGCTCGGCGGTGGAACCCAGCGGCAGCTTCACCTGCTCCAATCCTTTGATCAATCAGATTCATCAGAATGTCTGCTGGACACTGATGACCAGTTTTCAAGGCATTCCGCAAGATGCGGCAGAGCGCGATGAACGGGTGGGGTGGCTGGGCGATCCGGGTTTCGTGGCGGAAAGCTACTTGTACAACTTCGACACAGCCAGCTTCTGGGCGAAATGGCTCGAGGACATAAAAGAGGCACAAAAACCGGACGGTGATGTGCCCGTCGTTTGCCCTAATCCGATCTATCAGCCATGGCCTTGCTGGCAGAGCACGTATCCGCTTTTTGTCTGGTATCTTTATCAGTACTATGGCGACCAGCGAATCGTGGAAACGCATTACGACGGGCTGAAGAAGCTGGTGGATTTGCTGAGTAGCCGAGCGGACGACGGAGTTGTGCCCGTCGGCCTCGGGGACCACATGGAACCCCAAGCCGACGGCACCAGCAGCTTTAGGCCGAGGCACACGCCAGCGGCCCTGACCTCGACGGCGTATTATTATTTTGACACCCGGATTCTGGCCGAGGCAGCGAAGATTTTGGGCAAGACTGCGGATGCCAGGCACTATTCCGACTTAACTGAGAAGATCAAGGCCGCATTCAATAGAAAGTTTTTCAACGAGACCACCAATCAGTACGCCACCGGCAGCCAGACGTCCAACGCGGTGGCGCTTTATCTGGGGTTGGTTCCCGAGGAAAGGCAGCAGGCCGTCCTGAAGAATCTCGTTGACGACATTCTGATCAATCACAAGGGCCATCTTTCGACGGGCATCATCGGCACCAACGCCTTGCAGCAAGCCCTGCCCGAATACGGCCGGGCGGACGTCATGTACACCATCGGCACCCAGACCACCTTCCCGAGTTGGGGCTATCAGATCTCCAAAGGGGCCACGACGGTCTGGGAGTGCTTTGAAGTCAGTAGCGAGCGATGTGTTAACATGAAAATGTTCGGCAGCACGGAAAAGTTCTTCTACAAGGACCTGGGTGGAATCGGTCTGGCCGGCCCCGGCTTCAAAAAGATCACCATCAAGCCTTGCGTGGTCGGCGATTTGACATACGCCAAGGCATCGCTCAAGACCGTTCGGGGCCTGATTGCGGTCGATTGGGAGAAAAAAAATCCGAAATCGTTCCGCATGAGCGTGACCATTCCGGCCAACACTACCGCCGGGGTAAGCGTGCCGAAGACGGGTCTGAAAGAGATTGTCGTTACCGAAAGCGGAAAACCCATTTGGAAGGACGCCAGATTCGTCGCGGGCGTCTCCGGCATCGCCGCCGGCAGTGAAACCGACGAGTACGTAACCTTCGGTGTTAGTTCGGGGTTCTATGCGTTCCAACTCACCGGCCAATAAGGCCATAATTGAGCCTGTTGCACGAATCCCGGCAAAGAGGTGATGGAAGGACGTGGGGGGTTCAAGTAGAATCGGGCCGGGAAAAATGGGGACAGGAAAAATGGGGACATGCTACTTTTTCAAAGGAAATTCCGGGGACAGGCATTCCCGTCCACCCCATCCTGCTGCCTGTCCCGACCCCTCGGGATTCCCCCTGCCTGCCACGGCGTAGTCGAAGACGAAGTTTACCCGCCTCTGGCGGGCCGGGCCGCGCCGCCGGCGACCGATATCAAGCGGCGCGTTTCAACGCAGCGGGCCACGGCAGGGGCCGTAGCCCTGCCAGGGAGCACGCAGCCCAGAGGGCCCCTTTCTTACATGGGGAGAAAGGCGCAGATTGGGGAAAGGCAAACGACAAACAACAATGACCAAGGCGAGACCCCCATTCGGCTGCGCTCAGGGCAGGCCTCCGCTTCGGTCGGGGTGACATCCGGCGACGCCTCCCCGCCACGCCTCAGGCACTCAGGAACTCAGGCACCCTCAGTCACCCAGTTACCCAGTCACCCAGTTACTCAGTCACCGACCGTCAAATGTTGAGATAGCCTTGTAGAATTAAGCGACCGCACGATCCGCCAGACGCGTTAGCTTGTCCCCATGCGCTGGACGGTTTCCAGCCTGGAATAAGGTGGAACCGCCACCATGGGTAACGTTCCCGCTGCTGTTGCGGAGGGAGCCCGAAGGGCGACCGGAGTAACAGCAGCACACGCGGCGACGGAACGCCCACCGCCCCTGCCCGCCTCGGAGGACCTACTTCGCCTTCCCCCCTTCACCGCCGCCGAACCTGGCGGCGGGCGCCTCGGCCCACTTCCTGGCAAGATCTTCGCAGATGACCGCCGCCAATTCTTTGGCCGTTGAGGCGCGCAGTTCCTTGATCCCGGCAGGCGCATCCTCTCGCGCCAACTGTCCGGAGAGAACCTTGCCGTAAACGCGCTCCCTCGCGGAGGTTGCATACTTGGAGAGGACCGGCAACGCCTGCTCGATTTTGCCTTCGGGCACCTTGGCATCGAGCAGGAACGCAACCTCCTTGTCCATGTCGCCGGAGAGGGAGCCGAGGATCTCGGCGGCCTTCCGGACTTGCTCGGGCGTCAGGCTCGCGTTCAGGACGGCAAGGATCGCTTTTGCGTTTTCGGCAAGAACCTCGCCGGCCTTCTCTGCGACACCGCCGGAAGAGGAGGTGCGCAGGCGCGCCAGCCCGGCTTTGCGCTCGCCGACGTAGGCCGAGACGAACCCTTCCGTCTTGTCCGTCGCCAGACCCACTTCCTTAGCCAAGTACTTCGCCACCAGGGCGGCGGCGGGTTCCATGCTCGCACTGCGGCCCTGGGCCGCCCCGCCGGGTTGCGCACCAGCGGAGCTAACCGCCACCATCAGTTCTTGCGCGGGAACGAGATGCCGGTAAGCGAAGGCCTGCATCATGTCTTCTGCCGGGACGGCCGGCCGGAGAACCTCCTGTCCCTGGATCATCGCGCGACCTTCCAGGCCCAGGCGGAGGATCCCCTTGGGGGGCGTCGGCCGGACCGTCAGCGTGAGTTGCACCTGGTCCTCGTCGGCGGGCACCTTGCCGCCGCTCAATGCGAATCCCGCCGGCGCATCCTTCAACTCGAGGGCGATCTCGCCGGAAAACCCGTCCCGGCGGAGGGCATACACGGTAAGCGGCGTGCTCGTGCTTCCGCGGACGCGGATGCTGGCCGGCACGACCCGCAGTTCAAAATCCGGCCGCGGGGGGCGGACACACAGGCGATAGGCGTATTCCTCGCCGCCTTGGTGCTGCACATCGGCCAAGTGCAGGTAGTAGGTTCCGTCGGCCGGCAGGCGCGCGCGGAGCCAGGAATCCGCGTGGTGCGTGTTCAAGCCCGAACCTTTGTCCTCGTAATCGTCATTGGACGCCAGCACCTTGCCAGCGGCGTCGGTCAGTTTGAGCATGGAGTCCAGCGGCGAGTTCAGTCGGCGTGCGCAGACTTCCGCAACAATGTCGTCGCCGGCGCGGCCTTCGAAGCGGAACACGTCCCTGTCGCCCGGTCCGTCGATCCGCCCGTTGACGATGAGCGGAAGGGTGATCGGCTGGGCGCCGGCCAACTGGTTGTTGGGCTCGTGTTCCGGACCTTCCGGCAGCGTGTCCACCGCAAAGGGCACCGCGTTGGACGCCCATTCGGCGCCGCGCACGGAAAGCGGGTAAACGCCCGGCCCTTTGTCGCCGGCATCCATCGTCAGCCGGGTCGCCGGGAGATTCCAGCCCTGCACTTCCACGGTGGTTTGGGCGCCGGCCTGCCCGCCCAAGGGGAAGATGCCCGTCACAAACGGCAGTTCGCCCAGGGCGATGCGGTAGACGAAATCCTCGCGGCCGCGGTAAATGGCGTCCTTGATCTCAATCGCGTATTCGCCGTCCTCGGGGATCCGGCAGGAGAGAACCGGATCGGGATTGAAACGGAAGTCATCGCTATACGCCAGTTCGTTTTCCTTGGCATCGTAAAGCGTCAACGTGGCCTGGAACCAACCTGGGACGGCGTCGGGCAGGTACGGGATCAATTCCCGCGCGCTGACGGCAACGACCAATCGCTGGCCCTTGAGTGCCTGGAACCGGTACCGGTCCACGCCGCCGGCCATGATCTGTCCGTTCACGACGGCCGGCAGCGTGACGGCCATCTCGGCCTTCGCGACGGCCGGGCTCCGCGTCCGCCGCCAGGACGACCTGGACCGTAACGACCTCGGCAATGGCGGGGCTGCTGGGATTTCGTATGAACGTGGCGAGTTTTTTCTTGATTTCGGCGACCATGGCCTCGTCGTCGGCCGTCCATGTGGGCTTCGCGGCGGGTGCCGCCGGGGTGGGCGCGGCAGACTCCGTGGGAGCGGGCTTGACGGCAGCCGGCGCCGCAGCCGGGGAGGCGCCAGCCTTGGCGGGTGCCTTGGGACGCACCGGCATCGGCAACCCCAGGGCCGCCGACTTCCTGTCCAGCAACTCCTTGAGCCGGTCCCTCAACAGCGTGGCCTCTTTCGGCGAAATCGATTTGACGCGCTCAACGACCGAGGCCATCACGCCGGCACCAGACACATGCACATTATTCGCACCGTCTAAATACTGCCCGCCGACCGTAACCAGGAACGTGTCGCCCCGCCGGCCCCCGGCGGGGTAGACATACCCGATGTGGGGGTTTCGCTGGACCGGCGGCGCCTTCTGGACCGGAGGCGCCTGCGGGACCGGCGGCGCCTTCTGAGTCGGCTGCACCTGCTGCGCCCGGACGGCCGGCACGATCGCCAGAAACGCCGCCAGCCCCAGAATCGGACGCCACCGG
>JAPLMM010000038.1 GCA_026387035.1 Planctomycetota bacterium | reverse complement strand
TTTTCACGTTTTTTGACCGGTTTTTACCGGTTTTTGTGCCCTTTTTCGCACTTTTTCCATCCATGTCATGTGCATACCTTTATGTGCATAACTTCCCGCGGACGCACGTAACCCTCCTTCGCCAAGGCTTCCACCTTCGCCCGTTGGGCTATGGCGGACAGGTCGGAGGGCAGGGTCGGTTTGGGCGGGGGAATCTCGCGCTCCTAAAGAAACAGTGTTTGAGGACCGGTGACTGGGTGACTGGGGGGACTGGGGGATTGGGGGGAACCCGCCGTCGCCGAGGCTTCCGCCGTCGCCGAGGCTACGGCGGACAAGACGGAGGGTCTCCGCTGCGCTCCGACAGGCGGGGGAATCCCGAGAGGTCGGGACAGGCTGCAGGATGGGGGGGACGGAAATGCCTGTCCCCGGGAATTCCGCAGAACTACAGCAACTCCGATGCGTTGGTGACTACCTTGTAATCAACGCCCAGGGCGTCAAAATGTTTTTTGCCGCAATCCACTTTGCGCGTTTCGTCCAGCCGCCATTCGCTACGGTCATGTGTGGACTTGGTTTCTCGCACCAGATAAAGCCTGCGGTTCTTTTCTCCGCCCGGTTGCTCCGTTTCCATAACGACGGCCCAGTCGGGATTGTACTTTCCCACGGGCGTTTCCACCGCGAACCATCCTGGCAATTTCATGTAAAACAGCACGTCTTTTCGTGCCTCCATTTCCTCGGCAAACTGGCGCTCGACTTCGGAATCACAAGGGACGAGGTCATAGAGCGTTTTGTCTTCTTGCGGATCGGCACGCCAGAAGTGTTCGCAGAATAGTTCAAGGAGCTTATCATCAAGTATCTGCCGCATTTCATACCACTCATTGATCTTTTCGTACTGGATACCGGCGACCAACTGCTCAAGAAGTTCCTGTTTAAGGAGGCGTACCGCTGCGGTGGCCCACTCGTGCGGATTCTCAAGGGCGGCACTTTGGTTTCGCGTCCGCCGAAAGACTTCCAGTAGCGTTCGGCGCGTCAGGCGGACCTGGGGGGAAGTGTGCTCCATCAGGTCGCCCATCACATCGAGAAGATTCGGCAAGGGGAATCGCCCCCTCAGGTGGCGCAGGGTTTTTGCCTGGCTGGTCAGCATGGCGCGGAATCCGCCAGTTTCTTCGTCCAGGTCCATTTCGGCGCGCTCAAGGACAAGTCGCGGGGGATTGATGGGTGTCCGATTGAGCGCGCGGACGACCTGGCCCAAAACGCGTTCCGTGTCGATGCGCACGGAGTAGCGGGTCTTTTGCCTGATGCATTCCCACAATTCCTTGAAATCCTGGCGCAGGTGCCGCTGTTTTCGGAGGTGCGCCCGGCCCGTCTTGGCTTTGCGCGGCGGAGGGGGAAGACCGAATTCCTTCGCCGCTTGCCGCCTTTGGGCGTCAGTAAGCAAGTTATAGGGTTTGCCGAATCGCGCCTCGATTTGCTGGCGATAGTCGTCCGTGATCTCGCGCTGAAGCGTTTCCACGTAAAGTCGGTAACTCTCGTTCGCCACGACCGTCAAAATGTTCACCTGTTCATCCTGAAGGCGGTCGCCGGCCTGGTTGACCGCGAGCCTTACGCCGCGTCCGATTTCCTGCCGCTTTTTCATCGGCGAGACAGTCTGGTTGAGGGTGCAAATCTGGAATATGTTCGGATTGTCCCACCCCTCCCGCAGGGCCGAATGCGAGAAAATGAAGGCCACCGGCTCGTCGAAACTGAGAAGGCGTTCCTTGTTCTTCATGATCAGGTCGTAGGCGGCCTCGTCCTGTTTGTTGTCGCCGCTTACGGAATCGACGAGTTCAACCTCTCCGCCGCGGTGCCTTTTCTCGGCGAAGTAGGCGGCCTGGACCTGGGCGGCGTCAAGACGGCCCCATGCGTCCTTGAACTCAGAGTTCGTCTTCAATTCGTCAAAAGCCTTGTCGAAGAGTTGGCGGATGACACCGTCTTCGGCCGCATAGTTCGCCACGCGGTCAATAAAGAAGAGGGAGAGAACCTTGATTTCGTGACGGCGGAGGCGCTGCTGTTTACGAAAGTGTTCTTCAATAGTCTGGCGGATTTGCGCCTCAAAAATGGCGTCGCGGTCAGCGCCGATCTCCTCGCCGATCCTCAACTCGACATTATTCGCGAACCGGACGAATCCCGCGCCCCGGTTGATCTCGTCCACGACAAAGGGCGCGTACTCGGCCCGGTTGGTCTTGGCCTGGAGGGAATCTCCGGGCTTTACGGTTATCCTGGCTTGAGCGACGGTGCCCTTTTTTGTAAGTCTGCGGACGCGCAGCCGGGCCGTGAGGCGCGTTTTCCTGGCCTGGATGTCTTCGAGAACGAGGTAGGGGAGGTTTTCCTGGCCCTCGGTTACGACCGAATCCACCTCGATCTTTTTGACAAGGCCCTGGCGATAGGCATCTGCGGGGGAAAGGCGATACACGATGTTATACGGCACACGGTGGGTGGCGCTATAGCGGAGGGCGAAGAGGGGATCGAGCGCGGCCAGGGCTGTGATGCTCTTTTCGCTTTCCATGTTTTGCGGCTCGTCGAGGATGAGGATCGGCCGCGCGGCCTGGATCAAGTGGATGGGTGTTTCGCCCTGAAGGCGGTCGGTGGATTGGCGGATGACGTTGGACGCCTTGTTGAAGGAGTCAATGGTCATCACCAGGATTTCGACGCTGCTTGTCTGGGCGAACTGCCTGACTTGCGAGAGGTTCGAGGAATCGTACACGTTGGGGCGGTACACGGGGTTGCCGTACAGGGCATTGAGGTGCTTCTTGGTGATTTGAAGGGTCTTCTGGACGCCCTCGCGGATGGCGACCGAAGGAACCACAATGATGAACTTGAGCATCCCATATCGCTTGTTGAGTTCGAGGATCGTGCGCAGGTAAACGTAGGTCTTTCCCGTGCCCGTCTCCATTTCGACGGAGAAATTGGGGAATCGGGCGGTCTTTGGGCCGGTAAGGGTTTCAATACCTTGCTCGATGCACTGAAGGGCTGCGTCGGGCCTGATGCCGTTGCGTGTCTGAACTTTTTCGAGGTTCGCGAGAAGGGCTCGCTCATCCAGGTCGAGGCGGTTGGGGATGGCCGAGACGCCGAAGAGCGGCCCGGCCGCAAAGTGCATGGCGGGTCCGAGTCGCGGCTGGCCGTCAAAGAGGTCCACCACGGCCTCGATGGCCCGGACCTGGAACTCCTGGTTGGGGTCGAACTTGAATTCCATCAGCCTGAGGTCTCCGCCGGCCCTTCCAACCCCTCGATCTGTTTCGGGAGTCGCTTTTGTTCGGAGATCAATCGCCGCTCGACCTTTTTGACGTCCTCGGCCGGGGGCAAGGCTTCGGGCACGATGCCGCGATCCACCAGGAGTTGGCGGACTTCGCGGTTGTTCCTGACATGCTCGTCGGTGATGCCGAACTCCGTGTGCAGGCCGTTGCGTTTGATATTGAAGTTGGTGATTTCGTTGGCGAAGTCCTTGGCCTTGATGGTGATGGTGGGCAGGAAGTCGGCCAGGGGGCGTCCTTTCGGGATGCGGAGTTTGCCCTTCATGTCCTGGGTGGTCCGGCCGCCGAAAAGGGCCGTATCGCCTTTGCTTCGGATGCGGGCGAAACTCTCGTTTTCTCGCAGGCGGTCGAAGATGATGCCGGAGAGTTCCTTCTCCGACTGCGTGAGCCTTCGGCGGGCGCTGACGCGTTCGGCCTCGGCCAGTCGCTTCTCGACGATCTCCTGTTTGCGGGTCTGGACGGCGAAATAGGTCTGGGCGAAGGCGATCTCTTCCTTGGCCGGATCGCCGTTTTGGGCAATGAGGTAGCAGGCGTAGCGGGTGAGGGCGATGTCCTCAATCTCGCGCTTAGCCCCTGAGCCGAGGTCCACCATTTTGCGCGCGCGCGCAAAATGGTCCTTGGGGTCGTAACCCGAGTTTTCGCAAGCGGTTATGGCCTTGTCGATGACCGCCGCGAACGTCCGCCACTGGTTGTAACCCAGGAGCATCTGGAGGTCGCGGGCGCACCAGAACTCCACGCCGCTTTCGGGGTGCTTACGGACCATATCCTCGAAACTGGTATGGAGGCGAACGACGATTTCCTTATCCATGTGCCTCTCCCCCCTTTTCAAATCGTCTTCAGGTTGCACTGAAGCGCCAGGTTTGCCGCCTGCTCGTCGGTAAGGGCCGAATCGCGGCAGATAAAGAGGTCGTCCTTTTTGAGGGCCAGGGCCTTGAGCGTTGCGGGCTTCAGCCGGTCGTCCAGGCAGATGCGGAAGGATTGGCCTTTGTCCGGGTTGGTGACAAGGTAAAGGGTATTGTCCTTTAGACCAGCGACCTTCTCGATCTTCGAGGTCAGGCTGTAGCCTTCCTTCAAGGCCACTTCGTAGAGGACGTTCACGGGCTTCCAGCCGGGCAAGAGCGGATCGGCGAACATCTCCATGGTTTCGGCGTACGCCGCGCCGTCCTTTTTCTCGACGCCCTTCCAGGGCCGGTAGTTGCTTTCAAGCAGTTTGAAGATTCTGAACCCGATGTCTTCTGGCTCCTCACGGTCTTTCAGGTCTAGCCCCCCCTTGGCGGCCTCGCGCATCTCCTTTACGACCCGCCGCATACGCTCCTTGCCAATCTCAGCAATGGTCTTGAATCCCATCCTACGACCACTTGATACTTCTGGGGTAGGCTCCGGCATCTGAACCATTATAACCCTGCGGCTTCCGCCATCTTCTTGGTTCAACTCCCACACGGCATGCGCGGTTGTGCAGGAACCGGCGAAAAAATCGAGCACAATGGAGTCTTCCTCGGAAGCGCCAATCTGAAGAAGGCGTTTCATAAGCGATACCGGCTTTGGAAAATCGAACGGACTCTTGCCGCCGAATAACTCCTTCAATGTTGCAGTACCTTCGGCCACTGTGCCCACATCTGTAAAGAGCGTTCGATGGGCCTTGTAGCGCGGGCCAGCCGTGCGGATCTTCTCGTATGCGACGTACGTGCCGTCGGCGCGGGGCTCGAACAAAACGTCGTTGTCCTCGACAAGTTTCGTCATTTTGGGCCTGCCCCACCGCCACCGTCCTTCACTCCCATCGTTGCGAAGCGGGTAAACATCCTCTTTGTTCGGGCCGGGGATCGGAAACCACATAGTTGGCCGGTCAGCACGAGCAGAACCGGCACCCCACTTGTTCAGTTCGCGCCCCTTGCGATAGGGCCCCTTTTCGTCCGTCAGGTCAAGCGGCTGCGCATCGGCAACCTGTCTGCCTACTGCACTTGGATCATTCTGCCGTGCATAAGCAAGGATGTACTCATGTTCTCCAACT
This sequence comes from Planctomycetota bacterium, assembly GCA_026387035.1. NCBI lineage: Bacteria > Pseudomonadati > Planctomycetota > Planctomycetota bacterium. The sequence goes on along the minus strand of JAPLMM010000038.1, from coordinate 2,841 downwards.
ACAGTACCTACGTTTCCACCCCCGCCCCTCTTCGACTGCCAGACGAATTGAGCAACGAAGTTCTCTTCCCCGAAGATATCGTTCATGAGCAATCTCAGGTCGTACGCCTCCCGGTCGTCAATGCTCACGAAGATGATTCCGTCATCATCCAGGAGTTGCTTGGCCATAAACAGGCGCGGGTACATCATGGACAGCCAGGCCGAGTGGTAGCGGCCGGAGGTCTCGGGGTTGCTGGTCAGGAGATTGCCTTCGGCATCCTTCTGGCCGGTCAGTTTCAAGTAGGTTTGAAGCGGGTCGCGAAAGTCGTCGGGGTAGATGAAGTCGTTGCCGGTGTTGTAGGGCGGGTCAATGTAGATCATCTTCACGCGGCCGGCGTAGGACTTGTAGAGGAGTTTGAGGACCTCCAGGTTTTCGCCCTCGATGAAGAGGTTTTGCGTGGCGTCCCAGTCCACGGACTCCTGGGTGCACGGCACCAGGGTGGCGCGGCTCGGAACCTGGAGAAGCCGCATCGCGTCGCGCTTCCCCGCCCACGTAAACGAGTATCGCTCCGGCCTGTCGTCCACCTCTTCGCCCAAGGCCTCGCGCAGCCTGTCAAAGTCAACCTTGCCTTCCGCGAAGGCCTCCGGCAGGAGGTCCCGTAGGCCGGCGAGTCGGTCGGCGGTGATGTCGGCAGAGTGCATGTTGACCTTCTGTTTTTTTTTCTTCTTGGAAGGCTTTCGTTTGTTTGGCATGAGTTGGCCCCAGGCTTCTCTTGGCAGGAGAAAATACCACGGCGAGAAGCATCGGGCAAGGGGAAAGGCGGCGGGGGGGACGGCGAACGTTCAACAGCCAACGTCCAACGTTCAACGTTCAGAGGAAGGGCGAGGGGAAGGGGGGGAGGGCAAAAGGAGAATGTCGAATATCGAACCCGTCTTCGTCCCGGCGCGGCGGGACTACGCCGTGGCAAGCGGCCCGTCCCGCCAGAGGCGGGTAAACTTCGTCTTCGACTTCCGGCTCTGTCAGGGACTACGCCGTGGCAAGCGGCCCGCCTTCGCCAGAGGCTTCGGCGGGTCTTCGCTGCGCTTCGACAGGCGGAATACCTTTTTTGATGGACAGTTTTGGGCGGAAGGGCTTATAATTGCCGCGGTTGCAGTGCCAATTGCGGCTGGGTTCGGCGCGAGCCTACTCCGCCGACCCGTCCTCCGCAGTATCCGTGCTACTGCTACGGAGGGCGGAAGCAGTCCCGACTTGTCGGGACTACGAAGGCCGGAAGTACGAGGCGGCAATGTGGACCCGATTAAGCGGCCGTCCGGGGAAAGGCGGGGCGGATGTCCACCCTGTTCGCATTCCTGGTAAGGGAACCGAAAGCCGGCCGGGTGAAGCCCGGCCTGGCGGCGGTCCTCGGTGCGCCTGCGGCCGCAAGGGTTTACCGTAGTTTTGTGATGGACTTGTGCGAGCGATTCTCGGGCCTGTCGGTCCGGAGCCGGGTGCTGGCCTATGCCCCGCGCGGCGCGCGGAAGTCGGTGGAGTTGCTGGCGTCGCGGCACTGGCGGGTGATGCAGCAGCAAGGTGCGACGCGGGGCCAGGTGCTGGCGAGCCTGTGCGAGTACGCCTTCCGGTCGGGGCATCAGCGGGTGGTGGTGCTGGTGACGGATTGCCCGACGGTTCCGGACTCGTTCGTCATCGAGGCGTTCGACCGGCTGCTGGTGGACGACGTGGTGCTCGGCCCGACGACGGAGGGCGGGGTGTACCTGGTGGGCCTCAGCCTGGAGAGGCCGGAACTTTTCCTCGGCTTCGACTGGGACGGAGACGGGGTGTTCGACGCCCTGGTGGACCGGGCGGAGGCGTTCGGCCTCGTCCTGGGCCTGGTGCCGCACTGGTACGACGTGGCGGACGCGGCGGGCCTGGAGCGGCTGGAGAGCCACCTGAGGGCGCTGGGGGTGGCGGGAAGCGAGGGGCTGCCGAAACGGACGGCGACGCTGCTCGCACGGTTGAGGCAAACGGAGTAAGGCGCGTGGCGGGGAAAGGGCGCAAGCCTGCGAGGGGCGGCACTGGCGGGTCCCGGTCCCGGCGCGCCGTGAGGACCGGCGGCACCCGCAGGGGATCTGCGGCAGACGAAACAGGGGGTCGGGGCATGGCGGGCGAATTCGAGGAAGAAGTGCGGAACTCGACGGTCCTCATCGCCGACGACAACCAGCAGAACGTGGAACTCCTGCAGGCGTACCTGGAGGAACTGGGGTGCCGGGTGGTGTCGGCGGCGGACGGGCAGGAGACGCTGAAGAAAGTGGCCTCGGAGAAGCCTGACCTGATACTTCTGGATATCATGATGCCCAAGATGAGCGGGTTCGAGATTTGCCGAAAACTGAAGGCGAGCCCCGCCACCGCGGGGATCCCGATCTGCATGGTGACGGCCCTGACGGAGGTGGGCGACATCGAGCGGGCGGTGGAGGCGGGGACAGACGATTTTCTCTCCAAACCGGTCAACCGTTGGGAACTGGTGACGCGCGTGCGGAGCCTGCTGAAGGTGCGGCACCTGCAAAACGAACTGGAGCGTACGCTGGCGTACCTGGAGGAAGTGGATTCGAGCCGGGGCGAAGGCGACGCCTAAAGTCGCTTCCCGCGGGGGTCCATGAGGCCGTCGGCTTCTCTTGATCCGAGCGACATGGGACACGCCAAACACCCTCCCCGTGGCGATGAGGTCCGTTCGTTTCTGCGGGACCGTCGCGGCGACCTTCGGCAATACGTTTCCGACCTGATCCGGGCGCGGACGGAGAACCCGCCGGGCGACGAACATCTGGCGGCGAAGATTCTCACGCAATTCTGCGAGGCCGAAGGCATCCCCTTCGAAACTTTCGAGAAGGA
>JAPLMM010000037.1 GCA_026387035.1 Planctomycetota bacterium | reverse complement strand
GATCGCCAGCGCGCTCATCCGCGCTTCGGTGTACCGCATGGCGGCGGGCGGGTCGCCGTCGATCGAGCCGAAGTTCCCCTGGCCGTCCACCAGGGGATAGCGTTCGGCCCAGGGCTGGGCCATCCGCACCAGCGTCGGATAGACAACCTGCTCGCCGTGGGGATGGTAGTTGCCGGACGTGTCGCCTGCGATCTTCGCGCACTTGCGGTAGTGGCTGCGGGGCCCGAGCCCAAGGTCGTTCATCGCCACCAGAATCCGCCGCTGGCTGGGCTTCAGGCCGTCACGCACGTCGGGCAGGGCGCGGCTGACGATGACGCTCATCGCGTACGTCATGTACGCGTCCTTCATTTCTTCTTCGATGAGCAGTTCTTCGATGTTTTCTTGCTGGTTGAGTCGTGTCAACTCACGGCTCCTTTGTGGCGGCAGGGGGCTTTCGTAACCCCTTTGGCTGCAATAAGTTGCGCAGCCGCTCGGCCGCCTGCGGAATCTTCAATCAGATTACCGGAAACGGCCTTTCTTGGCAATGAAATTCAGGTGGGGAAATACTCCTTTTTGGCGGCCAGTTACAAATGACATGGCTCTGGGCCGGCTGGCTTTTGGGTTGGATTCGTTGCTTGCCTTGCGCGCGGTTCGGTGCTATAATCATGTTGCTGCTTGGGGAGAAAAGCGCATCTATGGCCAAAGAGCAAACGACCAGTGCTGGTCCCACGGCCGTAGCCATGGTCATCTGCGACATGGTGGTGCGCGACGAGCAGACGAAGAATGTGAGCCTCATTGGCCTGTTTAACGCCGTCACCGGCCCGAAGGTTCCGCTCCAGCACGACCGGATGTATGTGTTCGTCAGCCTCACGAATTGCCACGGAGACTACGAATGCCGCCTACAGTGCAAGTCGCCGGACGAGGAGGTGATTTTCGAGGCGACCGGGAAAATAAGCCTTAACGACCCCCTTGCCGTGGCCGATCTGAATCTGGAACTTCGGGGGTTGGTGTTTAAGGTCCCTGGCAATTATATCTTTGAATTCTACTGCGCCGGAGAATTGCTGACGATGCGCAGGTTTTCCGTCATCATAAAGGAATAGTCTATGGGTAGCGGGATGCTCACAATACGCAAGGAACTGTCTTCAGGCCTCATTCCGCGGGCCGAGCCGGTTGCAAACGCTTACTTTTCTGTCACATTCTCCATGGAAACGCCAAGGGGCATGCTCTCGGACGACGAGTTGTTGCAGGCCGCCCTTGATTCGGAGGCATTTGACTTCTGGCGGGATGCGGGCGAGGATGTTTACTCGCTTGAGGATGGGGAGCCTGTATGAAGCGGGGTGACGTCGTTCTCGCGGAAGTTTACTTCACAGATCTTAGTGGCGTTAAGATTCGCCCCGTGGTGGTTGTCAGTTCGGATGCTGTTAATCGTGGCGATGACCGTGTAGTAATTCCCGTTTCGTCCAGTGTTGCCAAGCCATCGCGGTGGGGTGTTCTTGCGAGGGATTCCGACGTGGCGTTCAAACGGACGGGGCTCCGTCGCGCATCCGTCTTCCGATGCGATAAGGTTCTGACCCTGAGCAAGGCTCTCATTCGAAGGAGACTAGGCACCGCGGACCTCTATCTTGGCAAGATCGCAAAGTGCCTTGGAGACGCCCTGGGCCTGTAGCGAGTTGGCACGTCTCAGCCTCGCCCCAGGCAGAAGGCCACGAGGTCCGCGAGTTGCCCCGTCGCCAGGGCGACACAGGAATCCGCCGCAAGTCTCGCCCGGGGTTTTCAGTGGCATCGGGCGCCCGCCGGTTTTAACCTACTGGCATGAAGATCGCCCTGGCGCAACTGAATCCGACGATCGGCGACATCGAAGGCAACCGCCGACGCATCCTCGGCGCCTACTCGAAGGCCGCCGCCATGGGGGCGGACCTGGTGGTGACGGGCGAACTGTCGCTCGTCGGCTACCCGCCCCGGGACCTCCTCCTGAAGCCGCGTTTCGTGGCGGACAACCTGGCGGCGTTCGAGCGGCTCGTGGGCGAGGTCGGACGGACGGGCCTCCTTGTGGGTTTCGTCGACCGCTCCGTCGGGACGCACGGCCTGCCGCTTCATAATGCCGCCGCCCTTGTCGCCGAGGGGCGGGTGCTTGCCATCAAGCACAAGGCGCTTCTGCCGATGTACGACGTCTTCGACGAACTGCGGTACTTCGAGCCGGGCCGGGGCGCCCACGTCGTCGAATTTGCCGGCCTGCGACTCGGCCTCTCGATCTGCGAGGACATCTGGACCCAGGAGGCTGCGGTCGGGCCCGCGTCCCGCTTCTACCACGGCAACCCCATTGCCGAACTCGTCCGGGCGGGGGCCGATCTGCTCGTCAACATGTCCGCCTCGCCGTTCGAGGTCGGTAAGTTCGCCCAGCGCTGGAACCTGGTGTGGACGCAGGCCCGCAAGCACCGCCGGCCGGTCGTGTACGTCAACCAGGTGGGCGGCAACGACGAACTGGTTTTCGACGGCGGAAGTTTCGCCATGGATGCCTCGGGCGCCCTGGTCGCGCAACTGCCGGCGTTCGAGGAAGACCTGGCGATGGCTGAAATTCCCGGCGGCGCGCCGCTCTCGACTGTTCCCGCGCCGATGCCGGACGTCGTCGCCGTCCGCCGGGCGCTCGTCCTCGGCCTCGGCGACTACGTTCGCAAGTGCGGGTTCAAGGACGTTGTCCTGGGCCTGTCGGGCGGGGTGGATTCGAGCGTCGTCGCCTGCCTCGCTGCGGAGGCGCTTGGCGCCGACCACGTGGTCGGCGTCGCCATGCCGAGCCGATACTCCAGTCCCCACAGCCTCGAGGATGCCGAGGCGCTCGCCCGGAACCTGGGCGTCCGATTCATGGTTATCCCTATCGAGCAGCCGCACCGCGCGATGGAAGCCGCACTTGCCGAGGCTTTCAAAGGCGCCCAGCCCGACGTGACCGAGGAAAACGTCCAGGCCCGTGTCCGCGGCAACATCCTGATGGCCCTCTCGAACAAGTTCGGCTGGCTGGTGCTCTCGACGGGCAACAAAAGCGAACTGGCCTGCGGCTACTGCACACTCTACGGCGACATGGCGGGCGGCCTCGCGGTCATCAGCGATGTGCCGAAGACCTTGATCTACGAACTGGCGCGATCCATCAACACCGAAGCCGACCGCAACACCGAAGCCGACCGGTCGCCGATCCCTGAGCGCGTCCTGGAGAAACCGCCTTCGGCGGAACTCCGGCCGAATCAGACGGACCAGGATTCGCTCCCCCCGTATGACGTCCTCGACGCGATTCTGGACCTCTACGTGCGCCAGGAGCGCTCGCGCGACGAGATTGTCGAGGCCGGGTTCAACCCCGAGATCGTCCAGAAGATCATCCGTCTCGTGGACCGCAATGAGTACAAACGCCGCCAGGCCGCCCCGGGCCTGAAAGTGACGAGCCGCGCCTTCGGCGTCGGCCGCCGCATGCCCATCGCCCAAGCCTACGACCCGAACAGACGGTAGCCGAAAGCGAGGCGGGAGAAAACGAGATTATGCGCGGCGGTTCTCCTGAACCGCCGCGATCAAGGATTAAAACCTTAGGGGGAGAAGAGATTTGTGCCGCGGGTGAAACATTATTTCGAGAAAGGCCAGTTCTACCATCTGACCACCCGCACCTTGGACGGCTGGCAGGCTTTCGCCTCAGACACGGTGAAACGGAAGGTCGTGGATGCTCTGGCCTTCTACTGTGAACGGGGCGATTGGCGCGTCCACGGCTTTGTCGTGATGAGCAACCACGTCCATGTGGTGGTCTCTCAAGTGTCACGCGTACTGAGCTACGTGGTCCGCGATTTTAAGAAGTGGATTTGGCGCCAACTGCTCAGCCCCGGTCATGGAGACCTGTGGGAACGCCGCTTTGACGATAACGCCATCCAACATCAGGCCGAGATGCTGGAGGTGATTCAGTACATCCACCGTAATCCAGTTCGAGCGGGAGTAGTCCGGCGACCGGAGGACTACTTCTGGTCCAGTGCCCGCAACTACGCGCGCCTGACACCGGTGGCGATGGAAGTGGACATGGAGTGGTAGAGGGTGTGCGCGGCGGGTCTCTGCACCCGCCGCGCCAACCGCGCCTATCGTGTGTGGCACACTGCTTGGATGGGTATTAGACGCTCGCGGAAACGCGGAGGGCACAGATGAGACAGTCTGGCGAAAGCCTTCTCAATAGTCTGAAGAATGTCCGGTGGGATGTTGCCGCCAACACCTACGGGAATAATCACGCAACCTTGATAGGGTTGCTTGTTGAGTGGTGGATTTCTTCAGAACCTGAGACGCACCGAGCCGTCGAAGCCGGCCCATCATTTGGGCATTGCGAAAAGGGTGTAGGTGGCGGGCGGTGTGACGCCATTTTCTGTGAAAAAGATGACGCCATTGGTGTTCTTGAGGTCGAAGGAACACGCTACGAACTGACCATTCAGAAGATCGGAAAGTTTCTTCCTTCTTCGCGGGAGGATGCTTCTTCGCTGGATGACATGAAGACGCTCAGATTTGCCATCGCCGTGCTCTACGCCACCGGCCCAAGAAAAGGTGGTGCCGAAAGAGCCATGCCGTCATGCTGGAATGCCGAGATTTCCTCAACGGTCACAAAGGTTTCGCACGAGTACCCCGACAAACCGATTGTCGTGGTTGCGCTCGATAAGGTTTATGAGCGGCATGTCAAAGGGATCCGCCGCCGCCACGTCGTCTACAAGAGCAAACTGACGAAGGTGTGGGGATTCGTGTATGAAGCAGGGGAGCGAGTGGCCTCTAACGTCCTATGGGACGGCAACGCGGCAGGGAGAAAGTAAGGTTTTGCGCGGTGGGTCTCCGTGCCCACCGCGCAAAGTGTGCTTGGCTGTGCGCGGCGGTTCAGGAGAACCGCCGCGCAGAAGAAATAAAAAGATGCCGTGCCGAGGGTTTCTTGTCGGGCGGCTGAGGAGTTGCACGGGTGGCGGAACCGGAAACAACTGAACCGCGCAGGACCGGCCTGGCTGAGCAACTCAAAGCCTCCCTGCCGCGGAACGTCATCGTCCTGGGCGTCGTCTCCTTCCTGGCGGACGTCTCGACCGACATGATGTACTGGACCGTGCCGTTCTTCATTGCCCTCTTGGGCGGCGGGTTTGTCTGGGTCGGCATCATCGAAGGCCTGCGCGACGGCATCACGAGTTTCGTCACCATCGCGTCGGGGTTCGTCTCCGACCGTGTCGGCAAGCGAAAAGCGCTCGTCGGCCTGGGCTATGGCATCTCGACGGTCGTCAAGCCG
>JAPLMM010000036.1 GCA_026387035.1 Planctomycetota bacterium | reverse complement strand
GACGATGGGCCTCGCGCCGGCCGAGGTGCGGGCCCGGACGGCGGAGGCGCTCGAGGCCGTCGGCCTGGCGGGCTTCGACGACCGTTCGCCGTACCACCTGTCGCAGGGCGAGAAACAGCGTGCGGCCCTGGCGACCGTGCTGGCGATGCGGCCGCAAATCCTCGCGCTCGACGAGCCGACCGCGGGTCTCGACCCCCGGGCGCGTCGTCGGCTCATCGCCCTCCTTCAGAACCTCACCACCACGATGCTCGTGGTCGGGCACGACCTCGACCTCATCCTGGACGTATGCGGGCGAGCCATTCTGCTCGACGGCGGCCAAGTCGCGGCAGACGGACCCGCTGCGAAAATGCTGCGCGACGGGGCGCTCCTTGAGTCGCACGGCCTGGAACTGCCGTTGAGCATCGCTCCGGGCGGGCGTGAAACGGATGGGCTTGCATTTTTGCGCCCGGGGGAGTTATAGACAGACGGCGACCCGGCCGATAGAATTAGTACTATAGCGTCACTTAGCGCGGCGGGTCTCCTGACCCGCCGCGAAAATCGCGACCGCGCCAAGGCCGTTTGATCGCGCGGTGGGTCGGGAGACCCACCGCGCAAAGGCTCAAGTGGCGCTGTAGTATTAGGAGGCGGGGAGGCTGCAATGGTTGCCTTGAGCGAGATTCTGAGTCGGCGAGATGAAATTCTTCGCGTTGCTACCAGGCACGGAGCGCACCATGTGCGCGTCTTTGGGTCCGTGGTCCGGGGCGAGGCGGGCGAGGACAGCGACGTGGACTTCCTGGTTCGATTGGACGCCGACCGGTCGCTCATTGACCATGTCGCGCTCATGCAGGATCTGGAAGATCTCTTCGGCTGCCGGGTGGACGTGGTGACGGAGCGCGCCCTGCACCGGCTCGTCCGCGATTGCGTGTTGGCGGAGGCCGTGCCGCTATGAAACGGGACCTGGTATATCTGGATCACATCCGCGAGGCTATCGAGAGGATCACCGCCTACAGCGCCGCAGGCCGCGAGGAGTTTTTCCGCAACCGGATGGTCCAGGACGCCGTCGTCCGGAACTTCGAGATCATCGGCGAGGCTGTCAAGCGCCTCAGCGACGACATCAAGGACCGCCGTCCGGACCTGCCCTGGCGCCGAGTGGCCGGCTTCCGGAATGTGCTGATCCACGACTATATGAACGTGGATGAAGAAGAGGTCTGGAACGTCGTCGAAACCCATCTGCCCGCGCTCCGCAAGGCCGTGGATGAACTCCTGAAGTCCTGACCGCGCGTAAGGGGTGTGATCCATCTTGTTTTCGGAGCCGATGCATGGACGCACTGACGCGCGCCCTGGTGGAGTCGGCGAAGGCGGTGTTCGATCCGCCGGGGCCGGTCCTTGAGATCGGGGCGCTCCAGGTCCAGGGCGAGGCGGTCGGCGACCTTCGCCCCCTCTTTCCGGGGAAGGAGTACGTCGGCTGCGACATGCAGACGGGTCCCGGCGTGAACCGGGTGGAACGGCTCGAGTCGCTTTCGCTGCCCGACGGGTGGGCGGGGACCGTTCTCTGTCTGAACGTGTTCGAGCACGCCTGGGACTTCCGACGCGGCGCCGAGGAAATCCGGCGCGTGACGGCCACGGGGGGATTGGCCCTCGTCGTGACGCTCTTTGAGTTCCACATCCACGCCTATCCGGAGGACTACTGGCGCTTTACGCCGCGGGCGCTGGAGCGCTTGTTCGACGGTTTCGAGAGCGTCCTCGTCGGCTGGCAAGGGCATCCGAAGACGCCGCGGCTGGTGTTTGCCCTGGGCCTCAAGGCGTCGCCGGGGAACCTCGAGGAACTGGCGGAGCGGTGGTGCTCGGAGACGCTTGTGAGGTGGAACGAGAAGCCGCCGCTCTGGGATCGTGTTCGCGCGGCGGTCGGCGGGGCGCTTTTCGGGAAGCGCGGTTTCCGCCGGATTCGCCACTGGCGGGACCTCGCCATCCAAGTGGGGGCGGTCGGTCAGGGGGGCCGTCGGTCCGCGCATCAAGGGTTGCTTGACGGGCGCAAAGGAGTATAATCCTATCTGTCTGAACTTGAGAGGTCGAGCGTGTACCCATGATTCGTGTGGAAGTTGAAAGAAAGCAGATCGGCGTGTTCTGCCGAAAACATCTCATCCGGCGCTTAGCCGTCTTCGGCTCTGCGTTGCGGGGGGATTTTGGGCCGGAGAGCGATGTCGACATTCTCGTGGAATTCGAGAGCAGCGCACGTGTAGGTTTTCTGGCGCTGGCCCGCGCGTCGCGCGAACTATCGGAGATTATCGGCCGTCGGGTGGACCTTGTGCCGCAAGGCGGCCTCAAGCCTCTGATCCGCGAAGAGGTTTTGGCGGAAGCGGAGGTGCTCTTTGAGGCGTGACGCCCTATATCTGGCCGACATTGTGGAGGCCGCTGAAGCCGTAGCCGAATTCGTCGCCGGCCTGAAGCGGGAGGCGTTTGTCGGGAACAAGATGGCCCGCAGTGCGGTCCTTCAGCAACTGACTGTCATTGGTGAGGCGGCCGCGCGGCTGAGTCCGGAGTTTAAGCAGCGGCACCCGGATATCGAGTGGGGCGACATCGTGGCCTTCCGCAACATTGCAGTCCATGCGTATTTCAGTGTGGACTGGCCCACGGTGTGGGTGGCTGCCACGGACGACGCACCGGCCTTGCGTACGAGGGTGGCGGCAGTCCTGGCGGCCGAGTTTCCCGATGTGCGGCCCGGAAGGCAAGCCGACTAAGACACGCAGCCGTCGGCGGCGCGCTCTTCGGGAAGCGGGGCTTCCGCCGGATTCGCCACTGGCGCGACCTTGTGGTGCGGCCGGTGGGTGGTTGAGGAAAATGGTCCCGGCGCGCCGGGACTGCGCGGTGGGTTCGCCGCGGGGCTTGCCCCGCGCTGCGAACAGCCAGCGCCCCGCAAGCGGGGCGGCGAACCCACCGCGCAAAACTTATGCGGCGGTTTAGGAGACCCGCCGCGCGAGTTGGTGCCCTATCGCCGCCTCCGTTTCAGCGTTTACCCTCCGAAGCCCTCTTGCGGCGAAGGAGGGCCAGCCCCGCCGCCAGAAGAGAGAGCGTCGCCGGCTCGGGGACGGCATCCATCTGCAGGTTGAGGCCGTCGGTCTCGAATGAACCCGCACTCCCGTTCCGCTCGGGACTGGCGTTGGTGATCGTGATCTGGAATGTTGAATCCGTCATGATGTCATTGAGGTACGGTGAGAGATCGATAAAGAGGTTGCCAGGATCGGAAGACGCGATGTGCTCGCCGTAGGTCGTGCCGCTGGGAACTTGCGCGCAGTCGGGACCAAGAGAGACCGGATTGCCCTGGATCAAGACGCCTGGCGTTTCTCCTGAGGGGTTCTCCAAGTCAAGAAACAGTTCGGCCCTGCTGACCGTGCGTTCGGCAAGCAGGGTGGTGGCATCTAGGGTGATCACCAGACTGGTCGCGGAGTAATGCCAGTAGTACGACGTGTCAACCCAACGATAACTCCAGGTCTCTGCCCAGTACCCCGAGCCAAATGGCCCCGTCTGGACCCAGTGGTAACCGGAGACGTACTGCTGCCAATAGCCTTGGCTTACCCAGTAGGCGTACGAGCCGTAAATGTTCGTGCCGTCGTTGTCGCCGGCAAAGAGGGCCGGCTGAGACGGTTCCGTACCACTAGACTTGCAGTCCACGCCGAGATTCAGCACTACATTGGCGAACGTCGTGCCAGCCAGAAGCCCGAGACTGGCCGCGGCCACGAGCAGGCCACACAGTCCCCTGATTGCCAGATGTTTCCTTTTCGTTCGCGGCTTACGTCGCGCGGACGAGATAATGGGCTAACCCGTAACTCCGGCGTCTTGTAAAGACACTAACGAATTGCAGTAACCACCGGATACCGGCCCGCTGAGGCACCGCATTTGCCACAATGGCCGCCTGCGCCGCCCGGACCACCCGGGCCTTGAACTCCGCCGAAAACCGCCTTCGTTTCCCTGCCATCCTGTCGTCTCCTCGGCTGACCGTCCAGCCGCATTCTACCCGGAGACGATTCCACCTTAAACCCGCGCCCAGTTTTTGGGGACACGCTCACCTCCAGACGGCGGACACCGTTCGCGAGTGGTGACGAAAGGAATGGCCCCCCCAAGGCAGGAAACCGTTTTCCCCCGTCCCCGCAAAACCTCCTTCGCTTACGTTCCCCGCAACGGCCCGGCCCCCGCCCGTCGAGAGCCTCTGGGTCGAACGACGGCCGGGCACGGCTATTCCATGAAAAAAGGCCGGCCCGCGTTCACGCGGTGCCAGCCCCGGATACACAACTCCCTCAATCTCCAACCCCAATATACCCTACAATCCCGGTTTTGTCAAGCAA
>JAPLMM010000035.1 GCA_026387035.1 Planctomycetota bacterium | reverse complement strand
TTTTGCTCGCCGCCCGCCGGCGCCGGTGCCGGGCCTGCGGGCTCCTTCGCCAGCGCGGGGCGCTCGAGTGTCGGGATCGCCTGCGTAGCGGCAGGGGTCTCATCCTTTTCCCCCTGCACGCGAGTCAGTTCCGGAGCCGCCGGGGCGGGTTCCGCCGCCTGCGACGGCTGGACGGCCACTTGGCCTGTCGTAGGCGCATACGCCTTGCCGACCGTGACCTGCGCGGTGCCCAACTTGGAAATCACTTCGGGACGTGCGGCCTCAGCCGGCACGGCAGGCGCGGCAGTTCGCCCAGTCGAGTCGCCTGTGGCGACCGGCGCCGCGGCCTTGCCGGCGTAGCGGACCTCGCGCCCCGCGGTCCCGCCGCCGCCTTGCACGACCTGCGACTGGCTGAGGTTATACTGGCGCACCTCGTCCTGAAGTGTGCGGATGGCCTGGAACTGCCGGCCGGACTCGTTACCGACCCTGAGGCGCTCGTCGGCAGCCAACTGGCTGCTGAAGCGCGTGATGTAGTCCCGGTCGGCGACGACGACCCACACGTACTCGCCGTCGCTGTGCGCGAGGAAGTAGTAACCGTTGGGCGCCGCCGCGCGGGCAGGCCTCGCGGCGACGCGGGCAGGCGCGCCGCCCTTGTCAACCGCCTTGCCGAGTTCCTCGACGCGCGCGCCCGCCACGGCGGGCGGAGGCGCGACCGGCTGCCAATCGTTCGCGAGGAACAGCCGCGTGAGATCCTTGTTGGCCTCGGCCGGGGCATCGGTCTCGATCACGAGGGTGTTGCCGCCGGCCCGTCTGAGGTTGTCCACCGTCGCGACTTGCTTGAGTTCGTCAATGGGGACTTCGCCGTTGGCCGCCAGGTTCATCGCCCTCTGGACCTGCTGGACGGCCGCCAGTTCATCGCCGCTCGGTTTCTCGGCGGCGCGAAGCCGCGTTCCCCGGTCCGCATCTTCGGCAAGCGAATCGGGCCCCGGCGCCTTGGAGACGTGCTCCAAACCGGACGGGCCGGCCCGAGCCCTTTCGGGAACCTTGGCCAAGTCTGTCCGCCCTCCGCCCCAGCCGCCTTCCTTGCCTTCGAGGGCGCCGCCCTTGCGGCGGTCGGCGGCCTTGTAATCGCCTACGGCTTCTTTTTTCGCAAGCGCGGCGGCCGAGCCGACACCGCCGCCGATCTCGCCGTCCTTCGCAACCTCGGGGCCGCGCTCCGCCGGGGGACTCAAAACGGGAACCGTTTCCGGCCCGCCGGCGGGCCCGAGCAGCGCCAGGACGCCGATGCCGACGACCAGGAGGAGGCTCGCGGCCACCGCCAGGGCCCTCGGCCAGAGCCGCACACGCCGCAGTGCCAGCGTCCGTTCCTGCGGCTCGGCGTCGTAGCCATGTTCGGCGGCGGGGAGGATGGTGCAGCGTTCGACCTCGCGCTGGACGTCGTCGGCGAGGTCGGCCGGCGCCCGGTGAACCGGCAGGCGTCCCAGCAGGCCCACGGTCGCCCGAAGGTCGGCCAGGAGGGCGCGGCAGTCGGCACAGGATTCCAGGTGCGCGCGGACCGCCGAGGACAGTTCGGACGCCAGTTCCCTGTCCAGGTAAGCCGACAGATGGTCACGCGCTTGCTCGCACAACATAGCCGGTCGCTCCGACCCCCAAACCGTTTTTCCAATCACGCTTTCAGCAGCGGCTGCAACTTGTCCCGCAGCAGGAGCCGGGCCCGATGCAGCCGGGATTTGACCGTTCCCGTCGGCACGCCCAGGATGTCGGCAATCTCCCGATAATCGCAGTGCTGAATGTCCCGCAGCACCACGACGGTCCGGTGCTCGTCGTCCAACTGGGCCAAGGCCTGCTGGACGGCGGTTTCGGTTTCGGCGGCGAGCATCTCGCGCGCCGGGTCCCCGTCCGCGGGGTCCGCCCACCCGCTCGACGGTTCCCCGTCGCCGGGATCGGCGGCCGGCCCCGCCATCCGAACCCACTTCCTTTTTCGGCGATGGCTGAGGCTCGCGTTCACCGCAATGCGAAAGAGCCACGTGTACAGGCTGCTCGTGCCCTTGAAACTCGCCAGGTTCTCGTACGCCTTGACGAACACTTCCTGCACCAGATCCCGGGCGTCCTCGGCCGACCCCACCATCCGGTAGACGGTGTTGTAGAGCCGGTCCTGGTAGCGTTCGACGATCGGGCCGAACGCGGCTCCATCGCCTCCGACGACCTGGCTGACCAGTTCCGAGTCTGCCGGGCCGCCGCTGGTTCCGAATCGCAATGTCACCGCTGACTATCCAATCCCTTAGACGCCGGTTCGGCGTCGAGGTTCCAAAAACCCTGCGGATTATTCGCCCGCCTGCCGTCCCATTGGCCACGCGCCGCCGACGGCAGGGCCATACTATAAACCACGATCGCAAGAGCCACAAGCCCCTGGCCGCGCGCCCTGGGCGCCTTCTCCGCCATCCATGAACGTCCGCCGGGGAAAGTGGTTTCTGTGTAACTTCGCAAACGCACGTCGGCCAGCGACGCGCGGGCTGTCCCAGATGCGCTTGCATGGGCGGCACTAGCGCCCCTCCCAGGCGCAAGGACTCCAGAATTCTGTGAATTTTCTGGCTTGACTCCGCCGACGTTATAACGTATTATAACAGAGGAAGGAGGGCACCGGCATGGCACGCGAAGAGACATTCGGGACGTATTTGCGCAGTCTGAGACTCCGGGCAGGATTCGGCCTGCGGACCTTCGCAGAGACGGTCGGCCTGAAGCCGTCCAACCTGTCTCGCCTGGAGACTGGCCGGATGGCGCCGCCCACGTCGTCGGAAAGGCTGGCACAGATCGCGGAGGCGCTGGACCTCGGCGAAGAATCGCCGGAGTTCAGGAAACTAAATGACTTGGCCGCGAGTGCCAGGCCTGGTACAGTACCGCCAGACGTGAAGGACTACGCGGCCCGGCAACCGGGCGTCCCGCTTCTGCTGAGGACGGCCAAGGGAAAACAACTCGATGAAGCCGAGTTCCGACGACTCGCCGAATACATCGCGGAGCACTTCTGAGAAGCGGTCCACCTTTAACATCTCATGCTTGGAACGTAAGGCAGACGCCCTGCTCTGCGAAACATTTCCGACCGGCGTGAGTGTACCAGTAGATATTGATTTCATAGCAGAAAACCGCTTGCAGCTGGAGATCTTTCCTGTTCCCGGCCTTGAGGCAAATTACAGTGTGTGGGGCTCTTTCTGGAAAACTGCAGAAGGACGGTACAAACTCATAATTGACCAGGACGTGATGGATGACAGGCCCAACCTATACCGATTCACTTTGGGCGAGGAGATCGCGCATTATGTTCTGCACCGCAACCATTTCGTGCGGGTACAGAATGTCAAAGAGGCCTGCCAAGTGCAGAAAGAACTACAGGCAGATTTGCATCACATGGAACGCAACGCCAAGTGGTTCTCGGCTGCTATTCTAATGCCAAGCCAAGTCCTTCGCGAAGAGGCAAACCGCACATATGGCAAACTCGTATCACACGTTGGCTACGGTGACACCGATGCCATCTTGAAGAAGCTGACGGCGCTGCTGGCACGTCAGTTCAGAGTTTCAGCCCAAGCCATGAGCATCCGCTTGGACAACCATCCTTGTAACGTTGCCGAGGCGGTTCGAACGGCGATGGCGGGGCACCATGCAGATCTCTGGGAGTATGGTTCGTAATCATGGCTTGTTCGGGAGGACGAGAACCTTCAGCGACTCGCCGCCGGGCGTCGACATCAGGCGGAACCCCTCGGCCGTGCGCGGCGAGCGACCGGCCCGACGGTTGAAGGCGCTCGATGCGGCCCATGGGTCACGGGCTCCTTCGCCTGGCCAGCACGTCCTTCTCATACGCCTCGACCTTCGGCATCCATCCGCCGTCCGGCGGCACGCCCGCGCGCAGGCACAGCATGTCCCAGACGGCGCCGAACGGCAAGGTCTTGGCCTCTTCCAGGAGCGCGAGTTTCTGGGCGCCCTTGCCTTCGGCCTCGAGCGCCCCCAGCCGATCGCCCGGCTCCAGCAGCGCATACAGGACGGCCTTGCGGACGGCCCGCGCCCCGATGACGTAGGCGGCGACGCGGTTAATGCTCGCATCGAAATAGTCCAGTGCGACCTTCACGCGGCCGAGCGCCTTCCCGCGCACCAGTTCCTGGAACACCGCCCGCACGTCGTCGTCGAAGAGGACGACGTGGTCGCTGTCCCAGCGGATCGCCCGGCTGACGTGCAGCAGCAGCCAATCGGCGAACACCAGGATGGCCGACAGTTTGTCGTGGACCGCCTCGGTCGGATGGAAGTGGCCCATGTCGAGACACACCGCCAGGCCGCGCGCGAGCGCGTACGCCAAGTAGAACTCGTGCGAGCCGACGACGTACGCCTCGCTCCCCAAGCCGAAGAGTTTCGACTCGACCGAGTCGAGGCAGAGACGCCGGTCGATCCCGAGATCGTCGGCGTAGATCGCGTCGAGCGACTCCCGCAGGCGCCTCCGCGGCGACCAGCGGTCGGCCGGCAAGTCCTTCGAGCCGTCGGGAATCCAGAGGTTGACGACGGCCGGTGAGCCGAGAGCCCGCGCCATCGCCTCGCCGATCCGCCGGCACGCGATGCCGTGCGCAATCCAGAACGCGCGGATGCCCGGGTCCGGGTGCGAGAGCGTCAGTCCGTCCGCCGCCTTCGGATGCGCGAAAAACGTCGGGTTGAAATCCAGGCCGATACCCCGCTTCTTGGCCCAGTCGATCCATCCGGCGAAATGTTTCGGCTCGAGCGCATCGCGGTCCACTTTCCGGCCGCCCGTCTCGGCATAGATGGCGTGCAGGTTCACCCGGTGCAGGCCGGGCACGAGGGCGAGCACCTGGTCGAGGTCCCCGCGAAGTTCGTCGGCGCTGCGTGCGCGGCCGGGGTAATTGCCCGTCGCGAGGAGGCCGCCGCTATCCGCCGGGCCTTGGCCGGCCTCGAATCCCCTGAGGTCGTCGCCCTGCCACGAGTGGACCGAGATCGGCACGCGCGCGGCACGCTCGATCGCCGTCTCGGTGTCGACGCCTAGAGCGGCATAGGCGCCGCGGGCGATCTCGTAGGCCTCGTGGGCAACCTTTTCGCCCTGAGCGGACGGTTTGGGGCGTTTCACGTCATGCTCCTCCATCATGGGGCAGGATGACGACCTTCAGGTTCTCGCCGCCCGCTTTTGCCATCAAAGCATTTTCCGAAGATTGTCTCGGGTGATCTCGCAGTCCTTGAGGATTCGAGCAAGCAGGCCGCGCCCGATGGTCTCTCCACGATGAACGGGGACGACGGCGCACCGGCCGTCCGGATGCCGCAGGCTTCCCCTTCTGCGTATGACTTCGAACCCGGACTTCTGAAGGGCTTTGATCAGGCGAAGTCCCGTGAGCGCCGGAAGCCTGCTCATTCGGTCACCGCCACACGCTGCACGCCCACGAATTCAGTGGCCACAGGCTCTTCGACCTCCAGGCAGAGCCGAATGGCCTCCTTGACCCGTTTCATGAGGACATCGAGCGACTTGGCTTGCGTGTGGCAGCCTCGAAGGGCGGGAACCGAGGCCACAAAGTATCCGTCCGCATCCTTTTCGATCACAACGTTGAATTCGTGCACCATGAGAGACTCTCCTTTTCTACGTCCGCTTCAACATTATACCCTCCTGCCGAAGCGATTCACCTCAATTATTCCTACAGCGCCACTTTGCGCGGCGGGTCTCCCGACCCGCCGCGCCACGGGCCGAGAAAACCATTTCTTGCGCGGTGGGTCAGGAGACCCACCGCGCAAAAGAGTCAAGTGGCGCTTTAGTGTTATCCGTGCGGCAGGATGACGACCTTAAGGTTCCGGCCGCCAGCCATGGACATGAGGCGAAAACCCTCCTGCGTCTCCTGGAGCGGCAGGCGGTGCGTAATCATGTCGGCCACGGGCACGCGCCGCGCGGCAATCAACTCAAGGGCCGTCGTCGCGTCTGACGGCGAGTTGCCGTAGGAAGGCTTCAGCGTGACGTCGTTCCGCCAGAAATCGTTCAAGGGCACGCGAAGTTCGACGCCGGGGTCGGTGGTCGCGAAGCAGAGGACCGTCCCGCCGCGGTCCACGCTGGCGAGGGCCTGCTCGAAGGCCGAGAGCGCCCCGCAGCAGACAACCACGAGGTCGAGTCCGCGCCCGCCGTTCGCCTTCCTAAGCATGGTCGGCACGTCCTGGCGCGCATCAAACGCCTCATCCGCGCCGAACCGCCGCGCGAGACCTAAGTGGAACGCATCTATGTCGGTCGCTAGGATGCGCCCCGCGCCGACGGCCTTGGCCAAGGCGATGTGCAGGATGCCTGAGACGCCCGCCCCGAGTACCGCGACGCTCTGCCCCGGCCGAAGGCCGACGCTCCGCTGGCCGCGGACGACGCACCCCAAGGGCTCGGCAAACGAGCCTTCCTCGAACGTGACGCCCGCGGGCAGCGGATACACGCCCCGGTCCGTCTGGAGCGCGGGGACGCGGACGTACTCGGCGAACCCGCCGGGGTCGAAATTCGTCGTGTGGAGCGTCTCGCAGGCGGTATGATGGCCGGCGAGGCAATAGTGGCACGTGTTGCAGGGAACGTGATGGTTGACGGCAACGCGGTCGCCGACCTTGACCTTCGCGACGCCTTCGCCGACCATGACAATCTCCCCCGCGATCTCGTGCCCGAGGACGATGGGCGCCTTCTTGATGCGGTACCACTCCAGGACGTCGGAGCCGCAGATGCCGGAGGCGAGAATCTTGACGAGGATTTCGCCGGGGCCGATGCGCGGGACCGGCCGCTCCTCGATGCGGACGTCGCGGTTATTGTAGTAAACCGCAACGCGCTGAGTTTTTGGGATGTCGGTCATGGCGTCCTCGGCCCAGGGTTTCTTCGCCTTGGTCACCAGCGTTATCGCACTATGCGCGGCTTCACGCGGATGACCGGCGGAGGCGGAAGCGACCGTCTTTGCTTCTGCGGGGGCCTCTCTTTCTCTCTTGGAAGCACCTCCACCTCTTGCAGGGCACGCCTGACTCCGTCTACCTCCACGAGGCAGTCTCTCTTGACCGCCAGTATTAACTTGCCTAAATGCCAACTAGACGTGAATCTAAGATATGAAAACACATATGCTGTGGGCCTGTAACTCTGCTCAGGAGACCGGGAAAAAGCGGGTTGCTCGCTAGCCGGCTTAGAAAAGTCAACACCTAGTGTTGCGAGTCCCCTCAGCGTTGCACGGCTGCCTTTCTTGATGCTCAAGGCAGTCTTTTCGTCAGCGAAGATACGCATCCCGTAGAACTCCTGGAACTCCAAGTCTTCTACCTTCGCAGACGAGAAGGTCAATAGGGCAGTGTTGGTGTCTGCCTCAAACTGCACCTCTTCTACTTCGTATTCTATGAGGATTGTTCCCCGCCCTAAGGCCTCATTGAGCCTTCGCGCGGCCTGTAGCCAGGCCGTCCGCTTTTGAATATCCGTGTCCTGGCTTTCGGCCACAGCCTTGGCTTCCTCCAGATGCCGGCGAATAGCAGCGGCGATTCCCCCGGCGGGCGCAGGGGGCTCCTTAGATTGATCTCCAACTGGCTCAGCATCGGCCTTTTGTTCAGGATCGATACTGGCTTCTTTCAACAGTGCCTTCAAACGCAAAATCTCTTGCGCTTGGTTCTCTACGTATTTAAGGTAGCCCGTCCGCTGCCGCTTGAGCATTTCGTTCTCGGCTTGGAGGACGTGGAGTTCGTCCGCCGGCTCCTGCCCTTCGGCCGCCCGCGTGCTGCAAGCGACAAGGCTCATAAGAAGGGCACCAACTGCCAGCACAAGTCCCGTGGCTTTCATGGTCGGTTCTCCTTTCCGGTGGGCACCCCGCCTTTTCCAATCCCCTCTCCCATCGAGGGAGAGGGAGTGATGTAATCGCCGGCATTTGAGCCCGAAGGGCTCAAACAATCCAGCCCAGGGCAACGCCCTGGGTGATCGGCATCCACAACCCTTCATTTTTATATTTTGTCTTGACGCCCTGAAGGGGCGCAACAAAATCCATTCCCTTTTGTCTCGCCCTTTCAGGGCTGGGTGATGAAAAAAATTATAATTTCGGCACTCCCGCCAACCCAGGCCGTTGGCCTGGGCTATTATGTTTCAGGCCTTCGGCCTGAACGGCGCGGCTCACGATTTCTTTTTCGCTTTGGCGGCGCTGCCACGCGCCAAATCTTGGTACAACTGATACGCCTTGTCGGGCTTCGCCCCATCATGGACGACGGCGCGGATGGCCTGGATCATGGCGACGGGGTGGTCGGCCTGGAAGACGTTGCGTCCCATGTCCACGCCGGCGGCCCCCTGGTCAATCGCCTGGTAGGCCATCTGGAGGGTCTCGGCCTCGGGCAGTTTCTTGCCGCCGGCGATGACGATCGGAACCGTGCAGGCGGCGACGACCTTCTCGAACCCCTCGTCGCAGAAATAGGTCTTGACGACGTGGGCGCCGTTCTCGGCGCAGACGCGGGAGGCCATGCCGAGGTACCGCGCGTCGCGCACGAGTTCCTTTCCGACGGCCGTCACGCCGAGCGTCGGAATGCCGCAGCGGTTGCCCATGTCCACGAGGTGCGTCAGGTTGCGGATCGTGAGGGCCTCGAACTTCGACCCCACGGCGACCATGACGGCCATGAGCGAGGCGTTCAGGCGCACCGCCTCCTCGATGTCCATGATGCACTCGTCGTTGAGTTCCGTCAGCACCGTCGAGCCTGCCGAGACGCGGAGCGAGATGGGCTTGCCGGCCGTTGCGGGGACGATCTGCCTCAGGGCCCCGCGCGTGCACATGAGGCAGTCGGCGTAGGGGATGAGCGGGCGGATCGAGAGGTCCATCCGCTCCAGGCCCGACGTCGGCCCGAGGATGTAGCCGTGGTCGAACGCCAGCATGACGGTTCGGCCGGACTTGGGGTTGAAGATGCGTCCTGTTCCGGCCGGACGATCTCATATCCATGGTCGACCAGCCAGTGGTGAAACTCGTAGGTCGTGTGGATGCAGTCGGTCTTGCAGATGCGGCGGACTTCCTCGTACTCGTCCGTGCCCGCCCGGTGCTTCTCCAACCGGTGCTGAGTCGGGCAGCCGATGTCCTTGCAGAACTCGCGCCGCTGGTACTCGATATAACCGGAAATGGCCACGGCTCCCCTTTCGCATTTTTCCACCGACCGGACCGGCCATGGTAAGACGGGCCGACCCGGGGGTCCAGCGAAAATATCGCGAGAGGCGATTCGCTCCCGGCCTTTCGTCCCGGCCACGCCGGGACTCAAGGCCGGGCGTTGAACGGCCTAAGCCGCGCGGTCGATGAGGCGGCTGATATGGTCGGGCGTCAATTCCCTCAGCGACGCGACAACGAGGTCCGCGCCCGCCTCCGCGAGGGCTTCGCGCGTGGCCGTGCCCACGAGCGCGATTGCCGCCATTCCCGCCCGCACGGCCGCCTCGATGCCGGCGGTCGAATCCTCGACGACGGCGCAGCGGCGCGGCTCCAGCCCAAGTTTCGCCGACGCCTTCAGAAACAC
>JAPLMM010000034.1 GCA_026387035.1 Planctomycetota bacterium | reverse complement strand
AACACGCCCGGCGAGACGATCCTGAAGGTCGAAGGTCTGAGCCGGCCCGGCATGTTCCACGACATTACGTTCGAGTTGCGTGCGGGCGAGATCCTCGGCATCGCCGGCCTCGTGGGCTCAGGGCGGACGGAGATAGCCCGGGCGGTCTTCGGGGCCGAAAGAGCCGCAGGCCGATGCACGCTGGAGGGACGGGTTTTCGGCCGCCGCTCGCCGCGGCGCTCCATGGCCCGCGGCATGGGGATGATCCAGGAAGACCGCAAGCGTGACGGGATCATCACGGGCACGTCGGTGGCGCTGAACGTCGGCGCGAGCGTCCTGGACCGCCTGTCGGCGATGGGGGTGTTCCTGGACCCGCGCCGGATCCGCGCGAACGCGCGGCGGATGATCGACCGGCTGGCCATCCGCCCGCCCGACCCGGCCCGGGCGGTCCAGACGCTGAGCGGAGGCAACCAGCAGAAGGTCATCCTCGGCCGCTGGCTCTCGCGCGACCCGAAGGTCCTCATCCTCGACGAGCCGACCCAGGGCATCGACGTGGGGACGAAGGCCCAGATGTATCGCCTGATGATGGACCTGGCAGCGGCGGGAAAGGGGATTATCCTCATCTCGTCGGAGTTTTTCGAGATCGTCAATCTCGCGGATCGCATCCTCGTCATCCGGGACGGCCGCATCGTGCGCGAAATGCCGGGCCCCGGGACCGACGTCGATGCGCTCTTCGCCGCGTGCGTGCGGAAAGGCGACTCATGACCAGGGACCTCGGCGCGCCCAAGTCGGCGAAACGCGGTTGGAGACCGTCGTTCCAGACGGTTCAGGCGCTGTCGGTGGTGGGCCTTCTCGCGGTCATCTGCATCGTCGCGTCCGTTCGGTCCGCTACGTTCTTCAGTTGGCAGAACCTGGTATACAACGTTCTGACCAACGCGGCGTACCTGGGCATCATCGCGTGCGGGATGACGTTGGTGATGGTGGCCGGCGGCTTCGACCTTTCGGTCGGGTCCACGACGACGGTGTGCAGCGTGGCGGCGGTCCTCACGCTCCAGGCCATGGCCGGGCAGCCGGTGTGGCTGGCGATTGCCGTCGCCGTGGCGGTGACGACGGCCACGGGGTTCATGCTCGGCGCCGTCAACGGGGCGTCGGTGGCCTACGTGGGGGTGAACCCGTTCGTGACGACGCTGAGCACGATGCTTATTTTCCGCGGCATCGCGCTGATCCTGACGCACGGGGGCCAGACGGTGAGCGTGCCGCTCGCCTTCAAGAGCGTTGTCGGCCGCATCTACTGGGGCAAGGTGAGCGTGTTCGGCGCGGCGGAGTACCAGGTGACCATACCGATCCTGATTTTCGTCGGCGTGTTTGCCGTCAGCCTGTACCTGCTGCATCTGACGCGGTTCGGCCACTACGTCTACGCCGTCGGCGGGAACGAGAACGCCTCGTGGCTGGCGGGGATCAACACGTCGCTCGTCAAGTCGGCTACGTATGCCATCTGCGGGCTCACGTGCGCCCTGGCGGCGGTGATCTACACCGGAATGTCGAATACCGCCCAGGCCTCGAGTTACGGGGGGCTGGAACTGGTGGTCATAGCCAGCGTCATCGTGGGCGGCACACCGCTGGGCGGCGGCGGCGGCGGCCTGTTCTTCACCCTGATCGGGCTGCTGCTCCTGTCGGTTATCGAGAACCTGCTCCCCCAGTTCGGGGTTCAAGAAGAGTACCGCAATATCGTCCGAGGGCTCATCATACTGATTGTGGTCGCCGTGGACGTCCTCGTCCGCGGTTCAGGCAAGAAAGCAAGGAGAACGTGACATGGTGCGGAAGATGCCGGCAATCGGAATTCTGGTGTCGGCGGCGGTCATTTTTCTCGGCTGCTCGGGGGAAAGCGGCCAGCCGCCCGAGCCTTCCGGTGCGGTCCGGACGTACACGATCGGCTTCTTGATAACGCTCGACAACCCGTACTGGCAGAACATGCGCCTCGGGGCTATCGACGAGGGCAAGAAACTCGGCGCCGAAGTCATCATCATGAACGCCAAGGAAGACCCCGTCCTCCAGATCCAGCAGATCCAGGAACTCATCGCCAAGCGGGTGGATCTGGCGTGCGTCGCCCCGATGAAGAAAGAGCCGCTCGTCAGCGGCATCCAGGCGCTGAATGAAGCGAAGATCCCCGTCATCATCGTCAACCGCGAGGTCGCCGAGGGCTGCGACTACGTCTGCTACACCGGGACCGACACCTATGAGGGGGCCGTCACGTCGGCCGAGATCCTCATGAAGGCCATCGGCGGCAAAGGAGGCATCGTCGAACTGCACCAGCACCTGGGCACCGGCCCGCAACTGGCGCGCAGCCAGGCCCTCCGGGACGTCATGAAGAAGTACCCCGAGGTCAAACTCCTCGGCCGCGCGCCCCACGACGGGGACCGCGGCAAAGCCATCCAGGAGACCCAGGTCTGGCTCGGCAAGTTCGCCGACCTGAAGGGCATTTACGCGCACGGCGACAGTTTCGCCATCGCCGCCGCTGACGCCTGCATCCAGGCCGGACGCAGGGACATCGCCATCGTCGGCATGGGCGGCAGCCAGGAGGCCCTCGAGGCCATCAAGGAAGGCAAGATCACAGGCACGAGTTTCCAGCAACCCGAGGAGGAGGGCCGCAGCGCCATCCGCTTGGCCATCCGCTGCCTCAAGGGCGAGAAAGTCGACAAGCGTTACATGATCCTCTGCCCCGCCATCACCAAGGAGAACGCCGGCCAGTTCAAGGGGCAGTTCTAGGCGGCGACGCAGGAAGGAGATTTGACATGCGGATGCTCGGCGCGATCGGTTGTCTTATCCTCTGGTCTCTGCCGGGCCGGATTCCCGCCGCCTCAGGTGGACCGGCGCGCACGCCGGTCGCGGAGAAGGGCGACGAAGCGGCGGACGACCCGCCTTCGCCCAAGGCCTGCCCGACCGGCAGGCGGGCTTCGGCGGGCATCCGCGCCGAACTCGTCAGCCGGGCGTACGCCGGTGATGCCGGCGGCAAGAAGGAAGTCCCCAGCATGAAGTACGCTTCCACGTCTCCGCAGATGGCACTGGCCTGGCAGAAGGAACTGCGGTCGAAGCTCGCCGTCCTTCTCAAGGTGGACGACCTGATCGCCAGGAAGACGGCGATACCGTTTCAGAGCAAGGTGATCTCCACGGTTAGGAGGGAGAAGTATGTATTTCAGGACCTGGAGATCAACAGCACGGCCGGCCGACGCATTCAGGTCGCGATGGCGGTTCCGACGGGCCTCAAGGGCCCGTTTCCGGCGGTGGTATGCATTGCCGGGCACCATGACACCCGCTTGACGTGCTACGAAGAGGGGAGCGGCTATTTTCGGCTCGCGCACGTCCTGGCCGAGAAGGGCTACGTGACGATCTGCATCCGCGTTTCGCAGCACGAGGTCTACGAGAAGGACCGCACGCTGATGGGCGAGCGCCTCTGGGATCTCATGCGATGCCTGGACCTGTTGGCGTCGCTGGAGGAGGTGGACCGGCAGCGCATCGGCTGCGCAGGCTTGTCGCTGGGCGGCGAGATGGCGATGTGGCTGGGGGCGATGGATGAGCGTGTGCAGGCCGTCGTCTGTGCCGGTTTCCTCACCAGGATGGACCAGATAGAGCGGAACCACTGCATGTGCTGGAAGTTCCCGGGCCTGAGGGAAATCGCTGACTTCTCCGACATCTTCTCGCTGATCGCGCCGCGGGCCTTGCTCTGCCAGAACGGCCTGAAGGAGCCCCAATCACAGTTCCCCGTATCGGTGGCCCGCGAGGCGCTGCGCGACATCGAAGCGGCGTACAAGGACTTCGGCAAACCGGAAAACCTGTCCTTCGTCGCGCACGACGGCGGCCACGTGTTCGACTTGCCCAGCCTGATGACATTCATCGAGGAGCGGCTGGGGCGCTGCCACTCGGCCGGACCAGGAGGCCTGACGGTCAGGCCAACCTGGCACAAAAGATACGGCATCCGAGAGGTTTCCTTCGAAAGGAGATAGAAGTCACGCGATACGCAGGAATCTTACGTTTCCCCTTTGCCATGGCCGTTGCTGCGGCCACGTGGTTCTCCCTTGCGGCCGCAGTCGCCGCGGCCGAGACAGCAAACCGGACGGACCGGTACAACGTCGTGTGGGAGACGCCGAGCAAGGATTCGTCCGGTTCGATGCCGTTGGGGAACGGCTCAACCGGGCTGAACGCCTGGATCAATCCGGCGGGTGAGTTGGAGTTCTATATCAGCCGCACGGATAGCTGGGGCGATAACGCCCGGCTGCTGAAGGTCGGCAAGGTGCGCGTGACGCTGGACCCGGCGCCGCCCGTGGTTCCCTTTGAGCAAACGCTTTCGCTAAAGGACGCCACGATGAACGTCCGCTGCGGCGAGGGCGAAACGGCGGCGGCCATGCGCCTGTGGGTGGACGCCAACCACCCGGTGATCCACCTGACCGTGGACAGTGCCCAGCCACGGGTGGCCACGGCATCCATCGAACTGTGGCGGACCCAGCGCCAGGAGTTGCCCAGCCTGGAGTGCAGCGACGTTCTGAACCGGTCGAAATCCGGCCAGAAGACCATCGTGGAGCCCGACACCGTGCTGGCGAACCAGACCGGCCGCATCGGCTGGTATCACCACAACGCCAAGTCCGTCGGCCCGGCCATGACGGGCGAGATCCAGGGCCTGAAGGGGTTCGAACGCCCGGACCCGCTGCTCGACCGCACCTTCGGCGCCGTGATCCAGGCCGAGGGCGGCCGGCGCCTCGACGACCTGCACCTGGAGTCCCCCGCCGCGACGCATCATGCGTTCAGCATCACCGTGGCGACCCGACACCCGTCCACGCCCGAACAGTGGCTCAAGGCCGTGGACGAGACAAGCGCGGCAACGCAGAAGATCCCCTTTGCCCGGCGGCGCGACGCGCACGAGCGGTGGTGGCGCGACTTCTGGGACCGCAGTTGGATCCACGCCGCCTCAGGTGGACCGGCGCGCACGCCGGTCGCGGAGAAGGTCGTCGAAGCGGCGGACGACGCCTACGTCGTCAGCCGGGCGTACGCCCTTCAGCGGTTCATCACCGCCTGCGCCGGCCGGGGGGCGTATCCGATCAAGTTCAACGGCTCGATCTTCACGGTGCCCTGTCCCGGCAGGCCCGGCGACGCCGACTACCGCCAGTGGGGCCCGGGTTACTGGTGGCAGAACACGCGCCTGCCCTACGTCAGCATGTGCGCTTCGGGCGACTTCGACCTGATGCAGCCCCTGTTTCAGATGTACGGCCGCGACCTGATGCCGCTGCTCCGGTACCGGACCCGCCTGTACCTCGACCACGCGGGCGCCTACATCCCCGAATGCATCTACTTCTGGGGCGACATGTTCAGCGAAACTTACGGTTGGACGCCGTTCCACGAGCGCAAGGACAAACTCCAGGAGAGCCGCTGGCACAAATGGGAATGGGTCTCCGGCCCCGAACTGGTTTACATGATGCTCGACTACTACGACCACACGCTCGACGCGGCGTTCCTGGCCGACACGCTGCTTCCCACGGCCCACGAGATCCTGACGTTCTTCGACCAGCAGTACAAGGTGGACGATCGCGGCAAACTGGTCATGCATCCGTCGCAGGCGTGTGAAACGTGGTGGGACTGCACGAACCCGATGCCGGAACTGGCGGGCCTCCACGCGGTGACCGAGTGGCTGCTCTCGCTGCCCCAGCCCCTGACCACGCCGGAGCAGCGCGCGTTCTGGGCCGCCCTGCGCAAGAAACTGCCTGACCTGCCGACTCGCGAGGTCGACGGCAAGCGCATGCTCGCCCCCGCCGGGCAATTCGCCACGAAACAGAACTGTGAGAACCCGGAACTCTACGCGGTCTTTCCCTTTCGCCGCATCGCCCTCGGCCGGCCCGACATCGAACTGGGCATCGAGGCCCTCCGGTACCAATGGGACAAGGGCAACTCCGGCTGGCGCCAGGACGACATCTTCATGGCCTACCTCGGCCTGGCCGACGATGCCCGCCGGAACCTCGTCGGCCGCGCCAGAAACAAGCACCAGGGTTCGCGGTTCCCCGCCTTCTGGGGTCCCAACTACGACTGGATCCCCGACCAGGACCACGGCGGCGTGCTGATGAAGGCCCTTCAGGCGATGCTGATGCAGACCGAACCGGCCACCGGCTCCAGGTACGACGGCAAGATCTACCTGCTGCCCGCATGGCCGCGGAATTGGAACGTGAAGTTCAAGCTCCACGCGCCGCGAGCCACGACGGTCGAGGGCGAGTACCGCGACGGCAAGATGGTGCGGCTGAACGTCACGCCCGAATCCCGCAGGGCCGATATGGTCGTCATCTCTCGATAACCTATGAAAAGTATCCTGCTAACGATCTTGTCCTCTGTTTCCTGCGCCCTGGTGGCGTTGGCTGAAGACGCCTCCGCAACGGCGGCGCCCAAACCCATCGCCGCGTCCACCGATCTGCTGTCCTTTATGCGGTTGGAAGGGATGAACAATCTCGGCGAGGCAGCCGTGGAAAAGAAGGATAGGGCGGTCGAAGTCAAAGGGGCCCTGGTCACCCCGTTTCCATTGGGCAGTTCCCAGTCGCAGGCCTCCGCCCAGGTGCGGCTCTATATCCCCAAGCGAGACGGCACGCCCTATCACGGATCAGCCTGTTTGGGCTTCTACGGAAAGAACCGAAACCTTCGCCTGTTTGCGTTCGTCTGCTTCAATTTGCCGGGGATGGCGCCGGGGCAATGCGAAGTGGGCTTTCTGGCCCGCGCTTCCAAGCAAATACCGCTTGCGTTCGAAGCCTGGCATACCATGAAACTGGAAACCGCGGATGGCCTCGCCCGCATGAAAATCTGGGCGGATGGAACCGCGGAGCCCGATTGGATGATCGACGCAAGCGTGGAATCCAGTCTCGAAGATATCGATGGCGCCGGAGTGCGGACCTGCGGGCAACCCGTTCTGTTCGAGTCTTTTTCCGCTTCCGGAACGCAGTATAAGGAGGCGATTCTTACGGTGGGCTCCGAAGGCGAGGGCATCGTCGGCAAACTGCGCAACGATGGATCACTTCGCGACCTGAAGGTCCGATACGCCGATGGCTGGCAAACGGTAGAGTTCCGTCAGGATCAATTCCGCGGTCCGGGATTTGGGAGATCGATCAGACTGGAACGTGATCCTTGCGAGACGATTTCGTTCTCCGGCAAGAACGACGACGTCCGGTATCGGTTGGCCTATGCCATTGCCGATCGACAGCTTCAGGTCACTGCAACCGTCATCAACAGCGGCAAGAAACCGTTTGCCCCGGAACGCCTGCCCCTGGTCCTCGGGATCGATAGTTTCATGGACAGCTACCCCCGCTGGAACAGTCTCTGTTTTCCGACCCTCATTCGCCGCGAGCCATCGCATCTCTGGGGCTACATGATGACCCCTCATGGACGGATTTTTGGAATTGCCTCCCCGGATCCGGTTGGCTCCTACACCTGTAAATACCTGCGCCAGATGTATGCCCATCACATTTATACCATCAGCCTGGATCTGCTCCAAAAACCACCGGTTCCTGGCCATCACCCCACCTATGCCCCGCTTGCCCCCAGCAAACAGCGGACTTGGACCGTTAACCTGATCCCGGTCGAGACGCTGGATGCCGTGAAATCCAAACTTGCCGCCAGTGCCAGGGCTCCCATGCTGGACCTCTACCGCTACAGCCTGGAGCCGGGACAGCCCGCGGAAATGAGTGTCTTCTCGTTTTCCCCTGTCACCGCCATCGTCGTCACTCCGGCAGGGACCGAGGTACCGTGCCCGGTCGGCAAGAAGGAAGGAAACCTCCATCAGGCAACCTTTCCCGATACCGCGGAGTATGGGGATTACAGGGTCCGGATTCA
>JAPLMM010000033.1 GCA_026387035.1 Planctomycetota bacterium | reverse complement strand
TGGGGGGCGGCCTTCGGCCGCGCCCCGAGGACGATCCGGATGCCCCCGCGGCCCCAGGGCGAGTCGATCTGCTACGGGCCCGACGGCCGGACGCTTTACCTCACGAGCGAACGGGTGCCGTCCCCGCTCCTCCAGGTCTGCCCGGAAGGCCCGGCAGGGGATGCGGGTGAGAGAACTCGGAAACCGGCCCCTCGACCAAACTCGGGCCGCCCTGAGGTTCTCGAAGGGCGGAAATCGGAAAACCGAAATCAGCCTTCCGTCCCCCGAATTCGCGGAAAAAGTAGCATGTCCCCTTTCCCCCTGTCCATAGGAGCATGCTCCTCGGGCCCCAACAACTTGTGGATAATCCAACTACACGGCCCAGGTTTCCGCAGACACTGGAATTTGCTTGGGCAGATTTTTTCTTCCGGGTTTTGCGCAAAAGGGTAATAAAAGAAATACTGTCTATACAAACCCTGCCCAAATACGTCACTGTATTCGAAGTACGCCTTAATGGTTACTTGTGTTGGAAACTCCTTTGGGCGATCCTTTGTTAAATCTGCGACAGTATACTCTTCATTTACAGCGACCCCCAAGTTCTTCGCATATTGCTTTGTAGGCTCGCTTAGCCACCAACCGGGGATGTCAATTGCGGCCTTCTCCCCAGGAGGGACAAAATAATTGTGGTCTGTCCGCCATTCAGCCCAGAAGAATTTCTTTCCAAAATATACCCCAAAGCCTCTTGCTATTGCAGGTCCCTTTCCGTAGTTGGTGAGCCGAAGGCGGTCGGGATCTCGCTCAGTGGCCAGCGATCTGACTACCATTGCTGGCAAGTTTTCTGCATACCTTATTTCACCAGACTGCCAAAGAGCGAACAACGAGAAGAGCAAAGACAATATAATGCCTGCCCCTTTCAACCAGGTACGCCAGCGAGCACTGTGGTTGATATTGGATTGCATTTCACCACCTCCTGATTGAGCGTTAATCCCGGTAAGGTAATTCTGGGTAATTCTGGGGACGCAATACCTATTTACGCGCGATTCTGGGTGTCCCCAGATTCGCCTTATCCCTTAACCAAGGAAACAATCGCCAAGCCAACAGTTGCGGCGGCGCAAACTACTACGGCTATCGTAAGCACTTCCTGTCTCTTACCCAATTTTGCTATTAACCATGCGACGGCAAGTATACAGCCTTCCGGACCCATAGACCTAGGATTGTCAAAGTCAATCTGCCTTTCAAGATACCGTAGCAGCCTATCCTCCTTGGACATATCCTCTTCCTTTTGCCGAGACTTCTCTTGCTCTTCCATCGCTATAACCCTTTCCTGCCGTTGACCGGAGATTCCCGGAGAAACTCTTAACCGGTCCTCGTCCCGCCTTCGTCCCGGCGCTCCGGGGCTCACCCACCCGCCTCTGGTTAGGATGTCTTTCGGTCTCTGATTTGTTCAAGCAGGGCAATTATCTTCTCTTGGTTCTCGACCTGTTTTCGATTGAGTTTAAGGCTTTCCTCAACCTGAGCCATAGCTTCCTTCTGTTGATCGACAGATTCGCGTTGCGTTTCCATCGATTGTTTCTGCCGAACGACCGCTTCTAGTTGCGTTTCCATCGATTGTTTCTGCTGAACGATCGCTTTTCTTTGCATCAGCACCGACCAGATAATGATACCGAGAAAGAGCAATAGGAGGATCAACATTTCCATTTCATTTCTCCATCACAACAAGGATTATATGGTCCCGCATAATATGCGGAACTTTGGCTTCGTGTCAGTATAACACGCCGTTGGTCGGTCTGCCAGGGCTGCGAGCAATCCCTTCGGGCGCAGATTCGCTCGCCCTGCGATCGGCCGATCTCGGCGTGTCCTGTGCTTGCTGCAATGGACGTGCCCCCCGATTGGCATCATTCCGTGCCGGTGCTGTATTCCGTCAACAGCAGATCCTCATCCTGAATAAGGCCGATACCCGGCGCATAGGTCTTGTAACAGGTCTCGCCGGGATCCAACCCGGAGGTTTCCTCCGTTCTCAAGCAGTTCTTGAACGTTCCCGCCGGGGTCTTCAGGGTGGCGTCGGCGCTCAGGATTTCGGCCCTGTCCATGGCGGTCGGCGCGATTTCCTGGTAATACCTCGCGCCCAGGAGAATCGTGCCGGGCATCATGATGCCTGCCTGGGAATCCTTGCCGTCGGCTCTCCAGGCCCCCGAATGGCGGACGATCTTTCCCTCGCTGTAAACGTCCACTTCCTCGCCGAAGTAGAAGACGTTGCCCGTCTTCTTGCAGATGGCGAAGAAGTTCCTGGAGACCTCCTTCAACTCGCCATTCTCAAATTCCCGCTCTTCCACCACCCGCGTTTCCGTCTTTCCGACTTTCACGGTGTCCTTCAGGACCGTGATGACCACTTTTTCCTTGCCGCTCTCCATGACGAGCCGATGACCGGGCTTCAGGATGAAGAAGCGGTTCGCTCCGACCGAGGAGAAGTCGCACTGCTCCATGGGGAAATCCCTGGTCCACTCCTTGTCCTTCTTCGGTGCGACACTGGCCGCGGGCGCTCTCTCCTTGGTTTCGACGACCTTGCCCTCGCTTGAGATCTCCAACTCGTATTCTTTCCCGGCGGAGCGGATCTCCACGTCAAACTGGCCCACGTCCTTGCCCTCGACCTCCTTCTCGATGCGCAGAATTTCCCCGGCCGGGAAGGCTTCCTGGATGGCCTTTCTTATCAGGGGCGGCAGTTCGGAAGGCGGGACGGAAACTTTTCTTTCCTGTGCCGCAGCCAGGGAGAGGGCGCCAATGACCGCCAGCATCGCGGACAAGGCGACGGCAACTGACATGGCGCACGACCAACCGGACTTCGGGTTCATGATTGCTCTCCTTTCTTAAGCCGATTCTCGATGCTCCAGACGCCAAGCCCTATGGGTCGGCCGGAAGCGTACCAGACGAATTCGGGGTTTGTCAATACATTCTGATGCCGCGCTTGCGTCCAGGGTGGGGGGTGGGAAGGTCACCCTCACCCTGGTCCTCTCCCATCGAGGGAGAGGGAATCGCGGCGTCCCGGCGGGACGCCGCGCGGTGTTTTTTTGTGCGGCACGGGGGGACGGGGGCGGGGATATCACCGTCGGCGGGCCGCCTGGAGCGTGGCCAGGGGGCCGTCCGACCCGACCGGCGCGGGCATCGCGCCCGACCAGCCGTCGTTGCCGTTCGGGGCCACGTAGAACGTCGCGTGCCACGGCGGGGAAGATGACCGGCGGCTCCCGCCGCGGCTGCCCCAACCGCGGGGAGCCACGCCAACAACGCCACAAGCGCCAGCAGAATCGTCCGATGATTCACGGAGAACTTTTTTCTTCAGACAGGTGTCTTGCCGGAGGCCGGAGTGCGCCCCTTCGCGCCGCCCCCCCTTGCCGACACCCGCGAGACGAGGTTCTGAAGCAGAATGAAGACGAGCAAAAGGACGCCGACCGCGATCTTCGTCCACCACGTGTTGAGGTTCCCCTGAAACGCGATGGCCGTCTGGATCACGCCGAGGATCAGAACGCCCATGAGCGTCCCTGCGACGTACCCGACGCCGCCCGAGAGCAGCGTGCCGCCGATGACGACGGCGGCAATGGCGTCGAGTTCCGTACCGATGCCCCAGGTGGGGTTGCCCGCCTGGCCGTAGAACGAGAACACGACACCCGCCAGGCTGGCGCAGAAACCGTTCAGCGTGTACAAGAGGATTTTCGTCCGGCCGACCGCGAGGCCCATCAGGAGCGCCGACGGCTCGCTGCCGCCGATTGCGTACACCGTCCGCCCGAACTTCGTGAAGTGGGCCAGATACACGCCCGCCGCGAACACGGCGAGGAAGACGAGGGCCGTCAGCGGCACCGTCGCCGACCCCGGCAGGGGAAGGCCCACGTCCATCAGCCGCGCATAGAACGGGTGCTTGATGCCGATGGATTCTCCGCTGACGAGGAACCCCATGCCCCGCGCGAAGAACAACCCGGCGAGCGTGACGAGGAACGGCGGGAGTTTCTGGAAGTGGATGAGGCATCCCATCACGGCGCCCAGGGCGGACCCGAAGAGGAGTGCCAGGGCGATGGCCTCCAGAGGATGGACCGAATGGTCTCGCACGAGGGTCGCAATGAGGATGCTCGTGAACCCGACGACCGCCCCGACCGACAGGTCGATGCCCCCCGAGAGGATGACGAAGGTCATGCCGATCGCCGCCACGCCCACGAAGGCGTTGTCCTTGAAGAAGTCCACGAGGACCCGGAGCGAGAAGAAGCCCGGGAACTTCATCGCCGCCGCCGCGTACACGAGCGCCAGGACGAGCGCCGTCGCGGCCAGCGGAATGTGCCGTCGCTTGATCGCGATTTTCATGACGCCTTCCCGCCCGCGGGCCTCAAGGTCCAGACTCCCCGCCGGACCAGGCCCGCGACCTGGCTTCGGAAGACGGGGGATTGCAGGAGGCACACCGCGACGATGACGAGGGCTTTCGGGACCGGGGCCACGTCGGAACTGACGTCCCGCATGTACATCGTCGTCGTCAGCGTCTGAATGAGGAGCGCCCCGACGATGGACCCCGCCAGATAGAACCGCCCGCCCGTCAGGGCCGTCCCGCCCACGACGACGGCCAGGATGGCGTCCAACTCCAGGTACAGGCCCACGTGGTTCGAGTCCGCGCACTTGATGTTCGACGCGGCCATCAGCCCCGCCACGCCGGCGCAGAACCCCGCGAACGCATACACCAGGAACTTGACGAGCCTGTCGTTGACGCCGGAGTAGCGGCTCGCGGTCTCGTTGCTGCCGATGCACTCGATGAACAGGCCCACCGCCGTCCGGCGCGCCAGCGCCCACGTCATCGCCAGCGACGCCGCCACGATCGTCACCGTGAATGGCAGGCCGAACAGGTGGCCGTTGCCGATGAACACCATCCGCGGGTCGGTGAACGTGATGATCTGGCCGTCGGTGATCAACTGGGCGATGCCCCGGCCGGCCACCATCAGGATGAGCGTGGCGATGATCGGCTGGACGCGGAACCCGGCGACGAGCAGCCCGTTCCACATGCCGGCGGCGACGGAGACCCCCAGCGCCGCCGCGAGAACGGCTCCGAAGGGAAGGTTCGTCTTGGTCACGAGGACCGCCGCCACCGCCCCGGAGACGGCCATCACCGCCCCGACCGAGAGGTCCACGCCCCCCGTCGCGATCACGAGCGTCATCCCGAGCGCGAGCAGCATCACGCGCGACCCGTGATTCAGAATGTCAATCAGCACGCCGTAGAGGTGCCCGTCGCGGACTTCCAGGCGGAAGAAACCTTCCGTGAAAAGGAAGTTGAAGGCGAGGAGGAGCGCGAGCGCCGCGAGCGGCCAGACGAGGCGGGCCGCCGCACCGTGCTCAAGCCATCCCGTCGGATGGAGTTTTTTCGGTCTCATGTCGTGCGATCGCGTGCATGATGACTTGTTCGTCAATTTCGGTTCCGGCGAGTTCCGCCACCTTCGCGCGGTCCCTGAGGACGACGACGCGGTGGCTGTTCCGCACCACCTCATCGAGTTCCGCCGAGATGAAGAGGATGGCCATGCCCTCGGCCGCGAGCCGCGCCACGAGTTTCTCGATCTCCGCCTTCGCGCCGACGTCGATGCCGCGCGTCGGCTCGTCCAGGATGATGAGCCTGGGCTGCATGGCCAGCCACCGCGCCAGGAGCATCTTCTGCTGGTTCCCGCCGCTCAGGTTGCCGGCCGTCTGCTCGGGCGACGGCGTCTTGATGTCCAGGGCGCGGATGTAATGCTCGGCCATCTGGACCTGCCGGCCCATTGGAAGTCGCCGCAGCGGCCCGCGGCTTGCCTGCATCGCCAGGATGATGTTCTCCCGCACCGAAAGGTCCGGGATCAGGCCTTCGGTCTTGCGGTCCTCGGAGCAGAACGCCAGGCCTTTCTCGATCGCGCGCCTCGGCGACGCCAGGACGGTTTTCTTTCCTTCGATCCGTATCTCGCCGCTATCCGCCTTGTCGATCCCGAAAAGGAGCCGCGCCACCTCCGTCCGCCCCGACCCGAGCAAGCCGGCGAGGCCGACGACTTCGCCGCGACCGACCGCGAGGTCCATCGGCTCGACGCCCCCCTTGCGCCCCAGGCCGCGGGCCTCGAGGAACGCAGCCTTGTCGGCCGGGGCGCCCTTCGCGGCCGCACCTGCCGGCGCCGCCAGCGCCTCCGGCTCCCGGCCGATCATCTTGGCGATGAGTTGAATGCGCGGCAGGCGAGCGGTTTCGAACTGGCCCACGCGCTCGCCGTTCCGCAGCACCGTGATCCGGTCCGCCACCTTGTACACCTGGTCCAGAAAATGCGTGATGAAGATGATGCCGAGGCCCTGGTCCCGCAGGCGCCTCATGACGGCGAAGAGTTCCTCGGTCTCGGTTTCGTCGAGGCTCGATGTCGGCTCGTCGAGGATCAGGAGGCTGGCCGACACGTCGAGCGCCCGCGCGATAGCCACCATCTGCTGCACCGCGATGGAGTAACTCGACAGTTCCTGCGAGACGTCGATCGCAACCTCCAGCCGCGCCAGCGCCTGCCGCGCCCGCGCGCTGACGGCCTTCCAGCGGATTTTTCCGAACCGCGTGGGCTGGCGCCCCAGGCAGATGTTCTCCGCCACCGAGAGGTGCGGAATCAGGTTCACCTCCTGGTACACGGTGCTGATGCCGAGGGCCTCGGCCTCGCGGACCGAGCGGGGATGGATGGGACGGCCGGCCAGGAGGATTTCGCCGGCGTCGCGGGGATAAACGCCCGTCAGGACTTTGATGAGGGTGCTCTTGCCGGCGCCGTTCTCGCCCATGAGGGCGTGAATCTCGCCGCCCCGCACGAAAAAGTCGACGCCCGAGAGCGCCCGGACGCCGGGAAAAGTCTTCGAGATCCCCTGCATCTGGAGGAAGGGTTCGTTCGCGTCCATCGCCGGCCGCCGGATGGTTCTCGGAACTGCCGCTCGGGTCACGATCAGTACTTGCGCGTCTTAATGTCTTCCTTGGCGGTGTCCCGCGTGAAGACGCCTTCCTGGACGACGACGCGCTTCGGAATCGGCTTGCCCGCCACGAGGTCCTCGACGAGGTCAAACAGTTGCGGCCCGAGGAGCGGGTTGCACTCCACCGTG
>JAPLMM010000032.1 GCA_026387035.1 Planctomycetota bacterium | reverse complement strand
GGCGATTGCTGAGCGGGCCCGCGCGCAAGGGGCGACCGAGGCAGAGATCGCGGAGACGGTCCGGATGGCCTTCTTTTGCGCGGGGATGCCGGGTTTGGTCACTGGAACCTCTGCCTTTCAGAGGTAGCGGGTGGCGAGATTCCCACCGGCGCTTGGTGTAGTTGGCCCCGGTGACTGTGCTTCGGCCGGACGGCCGGGATGGTACCGGTGCGGAGGTAGGTGAAGTGGCAGTGCCTTGGTGGTGAAACAGTAACTGCAACAACAGTCGGGACAGTTCAGGAAGCGATCAAGAAGTAGCTCAACCGGCAAACCGGCCGATGACCCACGATGGCGGCAGGAAGGAGAGGCCTGAAAAGCATCCTCAACCTCCACGTCCATCTGCTTCGAAGCGAAACAGTCGTCTTGGCTTCGCGCTGTCCCATAGGGAGAATTCTCTTGCCACGCGGGAGGTTCCTGCGTGAGCTGCGCAGTGGTTGGACATCCCCCCGTTCGGCCACTGCCGTTTTACGCCCTGGTGCTTCCCGACATAGGCGCTTTTCGCGCGCCTAGACAGACTCTGCCTATCTGGCGGTCACCGCGCGGGATCGGCTGTCAGTCCTATCGGTGACCTGGCCGACCGTCAACCTTCTGGAAGAATTCACTCAGCACGTCCTCGGGACAGATGTTCAGGTAGATCTCGGTAGTCTCCAGCCGGTCGTGACCGAGGATCTTCTTAAGGCTGGCGGTGCTTACGCCCTTTTTCACGCAATTCACGGCAAACGAGTGGCGAAGTACATGGGGCGTGACCGGTTTGGTGATCATAGCCCTGTTGGCGACGCGCTTGACAAGCCGCTGCGCTGTCCGCTTCGAGAAGCCGATGCTCTCGTTGGTGCAGAAGTGGACCTCCAGCAGGCGGCGGGCGCGGGCTGTGAGAGGCACGACTCGGCGCTTGCCTTTGTGGCCGTACCAGCCGCCCTTTCCCCAGACGACCAGGCAGTTCTCCTGCCACTGCACGTGGTCGCGTCGCAGGGCGCAGAATTCGTGCACCCGCAGCCCTGTGTCGAGGAGCACCCAGACGGCGAGTTTCTCCTGGAACGAGCGGCACGCGTTCACCAGGCGGTCCGTTTCCTCGGCGTTCAAAGGCTCACGCACGAACTGATAGGACATGGTGAACATTTGTCGCGGGTGCTTATAAAGCCGACAGTTCTGTCGCTATCCGCGAGGGGGCTCTTCCTCGAGAACGGCCGGCACGAACCTCGTGACATGGCGGCAATTAGGGCGGAAGGCGACGGGGGCCAGGGCCGGATCGGCAGGGATTTCCTGCCGGTATCCCGGTGAAATTCATTTATTTTCAGGCCCGGACGGTGCTAGAGTTCTAAAGTTGTCCCCGGGGGGACACGGTGATGTGGCGACGTCCAGATTCTGAGGACAGGGATGCTTTTCTTTCGCCCCATGCCGCGGGCACCGTTTCTTGGCACCCCTCCTTTGCACGACCGGTGCTATTGTACCGGCCCGCCGCGCCGGTGCCACTCCTCGCTGCGGGCCAAAGTCTCTTGAAACCAGCGCTGGCGTCTCCCGTGATGCAAGGCGGAAAAGCGAGGCAACCGGCAATCAGTGCCGCTTGATGGGCGTCTGATGCGGCAATCGCGGGTCGGTCGGGCGAAGTTTGATAAAAAATTCACTTTCTTTCTTGACATGACCCCGCCATTGCGCCTACCCTTCCGCAGACACCGAGAGCGAAGCGTTTCCTGCGGACTTATAGCCGTGCCCCTGTCTTCACGCCTGACTTAGGCGCGAAGGCACAACGGGTTTCACTGCACCCTTTGGGGAGGCCCGGAGTGCGGAAGATGTACTGTTGTAGCGAGGATTCGCTGCTCGCGATCCTCGGGTCGCTCGAGGCGGCGGACGTCTATGCGACGGTCCGGCGCGAGAAGGGGCCCGAGTACTCGAACCTCCGCAAGACGGAAGACGCGGAACTTGCGCTTCGCGATCCCCGCCCCAGTGCCAGCCCCAAATCGTTTCTCCTGCCCGCCAAGGAACGGGTGGCCGCCTACGATTCGAAGGGCGTCGACGAGAAGGCGTCGTGCCCGGCGTGCGGCGAGCGCGTCCTCGTGGGCCTGCGGGGATGCGACTTGAAGGCCATGGAGTATCTCGACAAGGTCTTCCGCGAAGGGGACTTCAAGGACCCCTTCTACGAGGCCCGCCGCAACGCCGAGGTCCTTATCACCGTCGATTGCGTCGCCCCTCACGAGAACTGCTTCTGCACGGCCCTGGGCGGCAAGCCTTTCGCCGAGGCTGGCTTCGACATCAACGTTACCCCCATCTCCGGCGGCTACCTGCTGGAGGGCGGAAGCGAAAAGGGCCAGGCCATCATCGACAAGGCCGGCGGCCGGGTGCGCGAGGCGACGGCCGAGCAACTCAAGGAACGCGAACGCCTGCGGGCCAAGGCGTGCGAGGACCTCGACCGCCAGAACGAGGGCCTCCGCCTGCCCGACAAGTTGCAGGAGATCCTGCTCGGCAAGCAGGAGTCCGAGGAGTGGATCGAGTACGCGAGCGATTGCGTGGAGTGCGCCGCCTGCACGTTCATCTGTCCGA
>JAPLMM010000031.1 GCA_026387035.1 Planctomycetota bacterium | reverse complement strand
CTCTCCGAGAAAGAGATCCAGTGCCTGTTCGAACTCGGCAAGAAGGGCCAAGCCCTGGACCGGAGATGAACGGCGGAATCGGCCCCCCCGTTCAATCTGAAATCTCCAATTTCCAATCTGCAATCACCCCCGCGCGCCGTTCGAGGCGGCGGCGGGAGCCGCCGGTCATGCTCCCTGCCGTGGCCGTCGTCTCTCTTTCCGGTTTCCGGGCTCTCCCTGTTCCGTCATAGGAGCCCTTCGGGCCGGTTTCCGGGTTTGAACGCCCCCCCGCCGTGGTATAATGATTCATGCCCTGACCGTGAAAGACATCCTCGACAAACAAATCACCAAAAAACTGGCATAAGGCTCTTTGACGCTCCCTCTCCCCTTGTGGCCCCTCGGCCATGCTCGGGGCCACCCTGAGGAAAGTCGAAGGGTGGGAGAGGGATGGCCTGTCCGCCATAGCCTTGAGCCTGTCGAAGGGCGACGGCGGAGGTGAGGGGTTGCAGTCATTTTTGAAACATCCTCCAGGGTCTTTTGAATGGACTTCGCCGACTTCTGGTGAAACAATACTCAGTTACGACGAGCCGTTGGGGGGAAACAGGTTTTGCGTCCCCAGAATTCATATCACGGGTAATCCCCGCGCCGGTCGGGCCTGGGTCGTCCGGAGTCCCGGCGCGCCGGGGCGGAGGCCGAGCCAGGCAGTTGGTTACGACGAGCCCATGGCAGACACAAACAAGGTATTAACGCAGGGGAGGTTCCTGTTCCCCGTGGCGGCGCAGAGCGCGCTTGACATATTCGGGCAGCGGTATCCCGTAGTGCGCGGCCAACTGCCGCAAGAGATCGTGTTCCGCCACCTCTGACTCAGTCCACACCACGTCTATTCTGCGGACCTCACGCTGTGCGATGTGGTTGTATTCCGCGGGAATTGCCCAGTAACATGATAAGCATACGCTTGTCGAGCGCGCGGAAACCCAATTCCGGCAATGCTCGCAAGACCACGACTTGGCCCGATTACACGAACCGCAGAGGAGCATGAAATTTTGCGCGTTTT
This sequence comes from Planctomycetota bacterium, assembly GCA_026387035.1. NCBI lineage: Bacteria > Pseudomonadati > Planctomycetota > Planctomycetota bacterium. Next base: position 5,208 of record JAPLMM010000031.1, on the reverse strand, counting down.
CGCCTTTCGGTTCCCCGGAAACCTCGTATGGAACCCTGTGGTCTACCTGCAAATGCCGCCCCTCATAGGTTCCCAGGCAAATACTGCACTTGCAACCACTTTCCTCCAAGAGTCTGTCCTTCAGGCCCTTGGACAGGGCCTTACGTCCGCCGAGCCTGCCGTGTCGCATCTGGGAGGGGTCCGCAAAACGGTACGCGCCAATCTGCCTTCCTTCCTTGCTCTTGACGCGGAAAGTCTCTAGCGGGATACCTGCCTCTCGAACATCCCGCGCGGCGCGCGGTGGATGGTCGTATCCGTACTTGGTTTTCAGGTCTTCCGTGGTGACAAAGCCGTGCTTGAGGATGTGTCGTATGACAACTTGCGCGCGCTTCCCCTTGACGCGTTTCAGCAACTTCCGAAACTTTGGAGACTTCTTCGGGTCGCTCACGCTTAGACGCCAATGAGCATCTGCTGGGCCCATCTTCCCGACTTCAAGGGAAAGGGCAATACATCTATGCGGCGCAGCAAGGCCTCTGAGAGATAAAGAGACTCGTAGGTCTTCTCGCGCCGCCCCAAGAGCGTCGCCTGAGTCGAACAGCCCGCTTCGACCTCGAAATGAGCCAGGCCAAGTTCGCTTGGCAAAGTGCGTCCGTGCCGCCTCTCGCCCGTCCGCCCGTCATAACTTACGATGTAGGAAATCCCGCGCCGATTCAGACCTTCAAGCCGGCCCACCAAATCCTCAAAGCGAACCGGCCCCAAATACCGCGCGTCCCGCTTTTTACATACACCTTGATAGGGCGGATCCATATAAACCACATCTTGAGGGCGCGCTCGCTCCAAGAGTTCTCCGTAATCGCCCACCTGCAGGCCCGTCTTGGCCCTTAGTAATTGAGAGGCCCCACAAATCCGTTCCTTCATTGTCGCGGGGCGGGCACCTCGACGGCGATTGTCAGGGCTGTTGTTAAACTCCCCATCCGAATTGTAACGAACGGCAGCCTTGACGCAGCGGGCCAGCAAATACAACAACAGATCGGGGCGGTGTGACTTATTAAACTCGGCGCGAACCTGATTGTAGTATTCACGCTCGCGGCCCTCTTGTTCTCTCCAAAGAAGAGCATAGGCCCTGGATAACTCTTGCGGTCTTTCAATGATCTCCGCCCACAAGGCAATCAGGGGTGCGTTTACATCTCCAAGCACAAACTTCTTTGCTCTTCGCCAATAGGCTGCGGCAAGTGATACGGCTGCGGAACCAGCGAAGGGTTCAATCAAAACTTGCGTGTCTGTCGGCAGGCAGCGGGCAACCGTAGGCGCAATCCATCGCTTGCTTCCCTGGTAAGGAATGGGATGCGGGATAAGGCAAGTCTTTCGATTCATGCCGGACATACCTCAGTCTAGACACGCTCACTGTACCGCTATACGGTGTGCCGCGTCAAGTCCCATCACAATCATTTTTCAACTCAGCCAGTTTGCCGGTGAATTCGGGGAACCCAAAACCGATTTCGGTTTTCCGATTTCTCCTTGTTCGCCGTTGGACCCCCTTGGGGTCCCTGTTTGCCGTTGGACCCCTTTGGGGTCCCTGTTCCTTCATAGGAGCCCTTCCCGCAGGGACCTTCGGCCGGGCCGCAATCACTCTCCCCCCCCGACCTTAAGCGACCGCACGATCCGCCAGACGTGACCCGGATGGTATTCCACCCCGAAGTGTTTCCGAATGAGCCGCGCCACCAGCGGCAGCGTCCACCGCGTCGCCCGAAAACCGTGCGACTCGGGCGACCGGGCGAGAAACCGGCCCAGCCGGTTCCTCTGGGCCGACGAGAGCCTTCCCGTTCGCCGGGTCTGCGGCCTGGACTTCAGGCCCGCCTCCCCCCCGCGACGCGACATCGCCTTCCACCGGGTAACCGAGCCCGGACTGACGCCCAGACGCCGGGCCACCTCGCGGACGCCCCGTCCGGCCCGGAGCATCGCCGTCCCACGCCGACGCCGGGCCTCCAACTCGGGCTTAGTTCCCTTTGGCCTCATCCCATTCCCCTTTCCGCAATCTTTATCGGCTCGCCTCGGCTGTTTCTTTGTCAAATGCGAGATTTTTCCCGCCCCACCTCAGGCACTCAGGGAGGCCGTTCCCTCCTCCTTCTCTGCGTCCTTTCGGTGGTTTGGCCTTGTATCGTTTGCCGTTCCCCTAATCCTCCCTTTGCGTTCTTGGCGCCCTTTGCGGTTAAGACACGCCGGGACAACGCGTTCTGCGTTGCCTCTGCTGTTTCTTTGTCAAATGCGAGATTCCCCCGCCCAAAGCGACTTACGTGCGTCCGCGGGAAGTTATGCACATGAAGGTATGCACATGACATGGATGGAAAAAGTGCAAAAAAGGGCACAAAAACCGGTAAAAACCGGTCAAAAACGCGAAAAAACCCCTAAAAAAGTCAAAATCCGCGCTAGCCCATCTTACCATTGACCCCCCGTCCGTCGAAAAAAGCCCCCGGACGCCAGCGCCAGGGCCGGTGGCCTCCAAAAAACCGCCCAAAAATCACCCCTAAAACCTCCTCCAAAAAGTTATCCACAATCGCCGGTTGCCATAAGTCGCGCCTGTATCTAACCGCAAAGAACGCCAAGATGGTGGTCGGGGTGGTGGGATTCGAACCCACGGCCTCGTGGTCCCAAACCACGCGCGCTAGCCAGACTGCGCTACACCCCGATTGTTAGATTCTTCATCGCTCCGGTTCGAACCGTTGCACGCCTCCGGCGGACCCGCGACCTTCCCACCGGGACGCCCTAGCCTCACCTGCGCCACACCCCGGCCCGGTGCCGACCTTATAGCGCCGCGGACGGCCCTTTGCAAGGCCAATCCCGAGTGCTTGACCGTCCGGCCCCGAGGGTGTACTGTTACGGCTTCATGGCCTCCTCGAACGGACAACTTGCCCGCGCGATCTCGCGCGACCTTTTGCCTTTCGTCCAGCAGCCCGGCCAATACGTGGGCGGCGAGGTGGGCGCGGTCCGCAAGGATTGGGATACGGTCGCCTTGCGCTTCTGCCTCGCCTTCCCGGACACCTACGCCATCGGCATGAGCCATCTCGGCTCGGGAATCATTTACCACGTCCTGAACGCCCGCGAAGACGTGCTGTGCGAGCGGACGTACGCGCCGTGGGTGGATGCCCAGGACCGGATGCGGCAGACGGGCATTCCGCTGTTTTCCTGGGAATCGCGCCGGCCTGTGCGCGAGTTCGACGTGGTCGGCTTCTCGCTCCAGTACGAGATGCTTTACACGAACGTCCTCGGGATGCTCGACCTGGCGGGGATTCCCGTCCTCGCCGCCGACCGCACGGGCTACGACCCGCTCATTCTGGCGGGCGGCCCCGGCGTCAACAATCCGGAGCCGATGGCACCCTTCTTCGACCTTATGCTCATCGGCGAGGCCGAGGAAGCGCTGCCGCAACTCGTCGGCCGACTGGCCCAGCGGCGCGCCGAGGGCCTCGGCCGGGAGGACCTCATCGTCGCCCTCGCGCGGGAGTTCGACTTTCTTTACGCGCCGGGTCTCATGGAACCCGCGTGGAACGCCGACGGAACCCTCGCCGCCCTGGAACCGAAGGTCGGCGGCCTGCCCGAGCGCACCATCACCGCCCACGTCGCGGACCTCGAGTCCGCACCGTTCCCGACGGCGCCGCTGGTCCCGAACACCGAGGTCATTCACGACCGCGTGACGATCGAGATCATGCGCGGCTGTCCGCGGCGGTGCCGGTTCTGTGAATCCGGGCGGACGAAGGGTTCGGTCCGGCTCCGCAGCCCCGAGCGCATTTTGGAACTGGCGCGGGCCTGCTACGAGCACACGGGGCTGGAGGAGATTTCGCTGACGAGCCTTTCGCCCAGCGACCATCCCCGGCTGAAGGCCATCCTGACGACGCTGGATGCTGAGTTCGCTCCGAAGGGCGTCAGCCTGAGTTTGCCGAGCCTGCGCACCAACGACCAACTCGAACTCGTGCCGCGCCTCCTGGGGAGCGTCCGCAAGAGCGGCCTGACGATGGTGCCCGAGGCTGCCCTGCCCCGCCTTCGCCGCGTCATCGGGAAACCGATGGACGACGAGCACCTCTTCGCGGGCGCTCGCGAGGCGTGGAACCGCGGGTGGAACCTCGTGAAACTTTACTTCATGGTCGGCCTGCCGGGCGAAACCGACGAGGACGTCCGGGCGATTGCGTCTTTGGCCCGGCGAATCAGCGACCTGAGGCGCGAGAGCAGCAAAGGGCCCGGCCGCGTCAACCTCGCCGTCTCCAACTTCGTCCCGAAGCCGCACACGCCGTTCCAGTTCGCCGCGATGGCCGGCGCCGATTACCTGGCTCGCGCGCGCGAAACCCTGTTTGAGTCGCTCGAGGAACGGCGCCTCCACCTGCGGATCCACCGCGTGGATCGCAGTCTCCTGGAGGGGGTGCTGGCTCGCGGCGACCGAAGAATCGGCCGGGTCGTTTATGAAGCCTGGCGGGCGGGCGCCCGTTTCGACGCCTGGGACGAGACCCTCCGTATGGACGCTTGGGACGCCGCCTTCAAGACGCATCGATCCGGCGTTCTACGCCCACCGCACCCGCGGCCGGGACGAGGTCCTCCCCTGGGACCGGGTCCTCGCCGGCGATTCCAAAGCCGACCTCTGGGACGAGTACCAAAAGGCTCTGGCGGACGCGTCGGCCTAGCGCCGTTTTTTGTGTCGCCCTCCTCTTGCCCTCTTCGGAGCCGTCGGTTAGGATGAAGGTTTCGATTATGAGATTTTCTTCTCCCCAAGAGAGGCGGCCGGCAGATGGTACACCCTCCACGGAAGCCGCCGCAAAACGCGAACGCCTCCCGGGCGGTCAGCGGCAACAGCGACCCTTCGACCAATCTCAGGGTCGCCCTGAGTAAGTCGAAGGGCGACGAATTCATCCTCGTCCAGGGCGCGCGGCAGCACAACCTGAAGAACATCACCGTCCGCATCCCCCGCGACCGCCTGGTGGTCATCACGGGCCTTTCGGGCAGCGGGAAGTCGAGCCTCGCGTTCGACACCCTCTATGCAGAGGGCCAGCGGCGCTACGTCGAGTCCCTGTCGGCCTACGCCCGCCAGTTCCTCCACCAGATGGGAAAGCCCGACGTGGACGCCATCGAAGGTCTTCCGCCGACCATCGCCATCGAGCAGCGCCGGACCGGCTTTAACCCGCGTTCCACCGTCGCGACGGTCACAGAGGTCCACGATTATCTGCGCCTTTTGTTCGCGCGGGTGGG
>JAPLMM010000030.1 GCA_026387035.1 Planctomycetota bacterium | reverse complement strand
TTTCCTTTGCCCGCCGGTAGGCTATCGGGTTTGGATTGCGGTGTCCAGATAGTGATACAGTGTATCGCGGCGCACGGGGGTGCGTCCGGCCCGGCGGATGGCGTCGGCCATCTCCGACAAGGTGAGCGATTGCCCGTACCGTCCCCCCGCCGACCGCGTGATGTTCTCCGCCAGAAGCGTGCCTCCCAGGTCGTTCACGCCGTACGAAAACGCCTCCGTCGCTGCGTCCAGGCCTAGTTTGCACCAGGAGGACTGCACGTTCCGAATCAGCCGACCGAAAAACAGCCGCGCCACCGCGTAATGCAGGAAAACGTCCTCCTTCGGGATCATCTCCTTGATGCCGCGGGCCCGCCCCAGCGGCGTATTATACGGGACGAAAACCAGGGGGATGTATTCCGTAAAGCCGCCCGTCTCGGCCTGCAAATCCCGCAGCAGTCGCAGGTGCCTGGCCACGTGCTCCGGCCGCTCGATGTGGCCGAAAAGGATCGTCGACGTGCTCCGCAGGCCCATCGCGTGGGCCGTCCGCACGACTTCGAGCCACCGGGCTGTCGAGAGTTTCTCCGGGCAGATGGCCTCCCGCACTTCGTCCACGAGGATTTCCGCCGCCGTCCCGCAGAGGCTGCCGTAACCGGCTTCGACGAGTTTCTCGAACGCCTCGCGGATCCCCAGGCCCGCCCGCCCCGCGTAGTAGTCCACCTCCATCGGGCTGAGGGCGTGGATGTGAATCCGCGGGTGCGCCTCATGCACCGCCGCGAAAAGGTCCAGGATATAGTCGAACGTCACCGCCGGATTGAGGCCGCCCACCATGCAGACCTCGTCCAGCCCCGGCGGCGTCCCGGCCAGGCGGACCACTTCCTCGGGCGTCATGACGAACGCCTCGGCATCCCCCGGCCGGACGCTGTACGCGCAGAACCTGCACGCCGCCTCGCAGGCGTTCGTGAAGTTGATGTTGCGGTTGAAAATGTACGAGACCCGCAGGTCATTGATTTCGCGGTTCAGGCGGTCGGCCGCCTCGAAAACGGGCCGGCGCGCCCTCCGCGGCAGGCACAGCAGGGCCGTGGCCTCCTCCTCCGTGAGGAGTCCCGGCGCGCCTGCCCCGCCTGCCCCGTTGGGGTTGGGGCCGAGATCGAACGGCTTCTTGAGAGTCGCCTGAAGGTCCATCGCCTGCGCCGCCTTACGGGAACGCATTCGCCCGGGGGCTTGGTGTCGGCGGGGCCGCTGCGTGCGGGACTAGCGCCGAGTCCGAGGGGGGCGTCTCGCCTGGCCGAGCCGGCCACGGCACGAGCCGTACCCGTGCCAGGGTCGCCCGTACTAATGGCGACCGGAGGCTTCTCCTTGGAGTATATCGCCGCAGGCGAGAGCGGTCAATGGCGGGGAAGGCCGTTTCTAACCGCAAAGGACGCCAAGAGCGCAAAGAAAGGCGGGGATTGGGTAAAGGCCAAACGGCGGGTGCCGTGGGCTGTTAGCATTTGCAGTTCCCCTGTCTCCGCCGTTCTCTGCGGTCTCGGCGATCTCTGCGTTGAATTCTGAGCCTCGACTTACGCGAGGCAGGAATTGTGGATAACTTTTTGGAGGAGATTTTGGGGGGTATTTTTGGGCGATTTTTTACAAGCCACCGGCCCTGGCGCTGGCGTCCGGGCGGTTTTTTCACTGCACGGGACCCGAATGTTAAGATGGGCTAGCGCGGATTTAGTGCTTTTTTCGACTTTTTTCGCGTTTTTTGACCGGTTTTTACCGGTTTTTAGGCCCTTTTTCGCACTTTTTCCATCCATGTCATGTGCATACCTTTATGTGCATAACTTCCTTCCCGTGAATGTAAGTGGGTTTCGGCTGGTAAGACTTCGCGCTCCTAAAGAAACAGTGTTTGAGGGCCAGGGAGAGTGTGATTGCGG
>JAPLMM010000029.1 GCA_026387035.1 Planctomycetota bacterium | reverse complement strand
CGGTCGAGGCGGATGCGGCTCAGGCTGAAGACGCGCGAGTCCGCCAGGTGCTCGATGACGAGGCCCGTTTCGTCGGCGGTCCGGCCGCGCCCGCCGGCGGGCGGTTCCTCGCCCGAGAAATTCGCCGACGCCAACGCATCGGCGACGTGCAACTCGCGCGGCTTGCCGTCCATCCCCATCCGGCCCCAGTCGTACAGGCGGTACGTCACGTCGGAGTTCTGCTGGATTTCCGCCAGCACGACGCCCGGCCCGATGGCGTGAATCGTCCCCGCGGGGATCCAGAAAAAGTCCCCGGCGCGGACGGCGTGTTTCTTCAGAAGCGCCTCGACCTTTCCGGCCTTGAGCGCCTCGGCCAGGCGGTCGCGGGTCGTCCCCGGCACAAGCCCGCGGACGAGCCAGGCGTCCGGCTCGGCATGGACGACGACCCAGCACTCGGTTTTTCCGCTCTCGCCCGGCGCGTGCTTGGCCGCGTACGCATCGTCCGGATGGACCTGGACGCTGAGGCGGTCGGCGGCGTCGATGAACTTGATGAGGAGGCCGAACCGGTCGGCCCATCCGCGGGCCGCGAGCGCCCGGCCGAGCACCGCTTCGCCCTCACGCTTGAGAACCTCCCGGAGCGACTTCCCGCGCATCGGTCCTTCGGCCACCGTGCTCGTGCCGTGGGGATGGTCCGCCAGTTCCCACGATTCGCCGATTGGCCGGTCCGCCGGTGCGTTCTTCCCGAGAAGGCCCGCCAGGCAGTGCCCGCCCCAGACCTTCTCTTTCAGCACCGGCTGCATTTTCAGTGGTTGCACGGTCTCCCCTTCGCCAGAGATGGCCACGAGCGAGCCAATCGCATCACTCTACCAGATCAGCCGCGGGACCGATAGATTTTTCCCCTGGGGTGCTCTGTTAAAAAGATGCCTTTCGTAGCGCGGGGCCTTGTGCCCCGCGCTGTTTGTGCGCGGGGGATAAACCCCCGCGCTACAGAAACAACGATTCAACAAAGCAATCTGGGGCCAAAAGACGAAACCACGGGGCGGCTACGAATCTTCGAGGCATCACGAACGGTCTCGGCCGATAGCATCGACGTATGCTACTCTGCGAAGCAGCGCTTCGCTGCGAAGCACGAGTCGTCGCTTGACAGGTACTTGGATGCGGCTTAAAGTAACGCCAGGTCCGCCAGGAAGGCGGGGCGAATTGGGCTTCGGGAACAGGTCACGCCGGAACCCAATTTCCACCCACTTCCGGGACGCGACCGCAATTGGAGGAAACAGAACATGAAACCACAAACCGATCACGTTCTGCTTTCGTTCTTCCTCGTCATTGCCTTCGCACTGGCAGGGTGCGGAGAGAAAACATCCCAAGCACCGCCAAAGCAAATGGTGCAGGACACGGTGCGCGCCAGTTTGCCCCCGTTTCTTTCGCTCGATAGTATTGAGTTGGAGCCGATACCTACCGGCCCCGAAGCAGTCAAGGTCAACTTCAAGGCCACTGTCACTCCCAAAGAGGACTTGTATCAGGTGGACCGCGAGGTGGAAGGCACGCCGCCAGTGACCTTGCTCAAGGTAGTCCAGGCCGCTGGAACCGAGGTATCTCTTTACGGTTCCGTTGAAGCCAGCCGCACAATGGACCAGTGGACGTTGGAATCGCCGGAGATTCAGGTCGGCCTTCGGCAATTCGGAGCGCCCCGAGGAGCGTTCCCCGCGCAATCCTACGTCACCGGCAGCAAGGAGGCCAACGAGGCTCTAAGGCAGCAGGCGGCAAACGCAGCGGAAATTGAGCGGGCCAGAAAGGCCGCTCGGGAGCAGGAGGAACTTGAGCGAATAGCGCGACAGGAGCAGGAGGAACGTGAGCGAATAGCGCGACAGGAACAGGAGGCACGTGAGGCAAAAGCGCGACAGGAGCGGGAGGAAAAGGAGAGAATCGCGCTTGAAGAACTACGAAGGAAGGAAATGGAACAGCGAACGAAGGAAGAAGAAGAACGACAGAAGGAAGAGGCGGCGGTCCGACAGAAACTTATCCTGGCGACTGTTCCAGGCACACGTTACATCGGCACAATGGTCGAGGGGGATGAGATTCAACGCATTGTTTTGGTATTTACTGAACAGAAAGACTTTCTGATTCGCGCAGAGGCAAACAACCCAGACAAGCCGAAATCGAAACAAACGTTCACGGGGACTCTGGTTTTCAATCCACAACCCGAAGAAGGCACGAAATACCATATCGTTATGAGCCCGATATCTGCGGGATCGGCGGAAGATTATACGTATTTCTACACAAGCAAAGAGGGCTCTCTGAAACTTTGCCTCACCGATACCGGGCTAGAAGGTTACGCGCAAATGTCTTACCACCGTTACACAATTCGCCTAAAGCGAGAGGGAACACCTCTGGCAACGCCGCCGGCGGCCGATACACGGCGGGGCCCCGACGGAATAGTTAGACCCCTAGTTCCACCCCCGCTTCCCCAGCCCCTGGAATCGCCGCAAGCGCCGCAGCCTGAAGCGCCACGTTCGCCTTGAAGTCGGTCCCAAAGGGCGATGAACAGCAAGAAGGGCCCGCACATTCGCGGGGAACTCAAGCGATTCGACTTCTCCTGCCTACTATTTCTTTCGTTGAGGCCAGGCCCAGCCTATATAGTCGGCCCCCTGAACATCATCGTATTTGTCCTTGCGAACGGTGGCGACTTTCTTCGCCATGTTTGTGCTCGCATGGATAACAAAACCATCGCCAACCGCGAGTGCCACATGACCTCGGGGATCGGTCTTGCAGGTGTAGAAAACCCAACTTCCTCTAGGAGGCGTCCTGCCTTTGTTCATCTCGATCTCGGCATTTAGTTTTTGCGCTCCTTCGGCAGCAGTGGCGTAGGAATAAAACGGACATGGTTTACCGTATGCGTTGGCAACGAACTTCTGACAGCCCTCGTAGTACTCCCACTCCGGCCCTAAGGTTTTCCCTTGTGCTTGCTCGAATTCTCCGGTAGCCCATTCAACCGCTCGGCGAATCTCATTCTCCTGTAGCGTGCCTGACGCCACCTCGGCCGGTGGCGAAGTGGGATTCGTACTCGCTACCTGTATCCCTGAGCAATAGAAGAACTCCGCCGGAATGCTTTCCAGCACCTTTGCTGTTGTTCCCTTGGTACAGGAATATAAGCTCTTGTCGCCGCCTTGGAAAAGAAATGTCTCGTCCGAGACCCAATGAATTCTTCCGCCTTTGATTCCTCGGGCAAAAGACGCAGGGCTTGCCGGAAACGCGGTATTGGCCGTCTTGACCCGGGGAGCTCCGGTGCCCACGGGGTCAACAGCCTTTGGAAATGTAATTACATAAGCAATAACGGCGCTTTTGCGGATTCCATTTTCAATCTGTTTTTTATCTATTATAAATATTTTATTGTCGCTCAAATAACTAAGCGAGCCATTCGGCCTCCACGCCAAGCCGCCGAAATTTTTCACGGAAATCTGCAATCGCCAAAAGTGCGGCTTAGGCTTGCCTTTCATGATAACGTATTTTCTACTCTTTGGATCAAATACAAAGGACAGAGCGTCAACGGCCAAGTCGCCGAATTTTGAGGCGCGGCAACGTCTTATTTCAATCGGCCCCCATCCGCCTTCTGTTTTATAGACAAAGGCAAGCATTCCTTCGCCATTCGAGAAAGAAGATGCTTTTTGCCAGGCCGGAAAGTAAACATTTTTTTTCATTAACAATTGAGGAGACACTTGTGTCCCCGGGTCCATCGTTAGCGCGTCTTCGTCGCTATCGGGGTCCCCCGCGGCGGGCCAGGAAACCATTTTATCCCTCGAGGTCCAGTCGGATTCTAGCATACAAGGCATTCTTGTAGGATACCAGAAATTGTTATTTCCGTAACAGGAAACATTTTTGTTTTCTGTATCTACGCGAACGATTCCATCAAAAGTATCGGGTACTTGTTTGAAAGTGGTCGTTCTTTTTATTTGTACAAATGATGAGCCTTTTATTACGGATTCAAATGCGATTTGACAACGCTCAGTATCGGGCGATACAGTCAGGTTTTTGAAACTTGCGGCATCAGGCAGGAACTTAATCGCCGGACTTCCAAGCCCGGAACAAGGTTCAACTCCCGCATTGACATTGTTCTTGGCAAAAAGATCTCTTGCCACGAATGTCCCATCGCCAAACCAGCACAGCCATCGTCCGTTTTCAGAAATCGCCCACGGCCCTTTGGGTTGAAATTCAGGAATATCGGCCGTCAGGTTTGTCTTTTGGCCAGTTGCTAAATCTTGGTAGACAGCATTCCCGGCTTCCAAATAAACAATTCCGCCGGGGATATCCGCAGGAAGCGCTGGCGCCTCAGGCGGCCCCGATACCGGTTTGGGGGGCGTCTGAGCACCGATGAGAGAAACCATCACCAAAGTTATCAAGGTTATTGCGAACCCCAGGATGCATGAGCGTAAGAACTGGCTCATATCCGGTCCTCCTAAACTTGCCTTCGGGCGTCTTGTATCAAGATTAACTGTCAGGCATACTACTTGTCAATCCGCAACTGGCCGCAATTTGGCCGCAATTCAAACACCGGCACCGGCGGCGGATTGGCAATTCTGGGGACACCCATCAATGGCATTAAGTTAAGGGGATTTGAAGCGTTTCCGTGCAGCGAGGAATCCCGCGAACCGGGGCGCAAGGCAAAGTCAGGGACGATCTGCGCCGGCCCGAATCGCCGCTCCAAGGGCCTTGTCGGCTTATCTTAATGCCATTGGGGATAGTATTACTACGCTACAAGCGCGGTTTGTGTTGGTGGTCGTCAAGCAGCCCAAGGGGCTGCCACAATGCAGCCCAGGGCATCGCCCTGGGTCGAGGAGCGCGAAGGAAAAACCCTTTGTCAAATCCGGAAGCCCTGAAGGGGCGTGACAAAAGGCCCCATTTGTTGCGCCCCTTCAGGGCTTGGGCCGAGGCGGGTCTTCGAAACCCAGGGCGTTGCCCTGGGCTATGCTGTGTGAGGCCTTCGGCCTCAAACGATGCCCAGCGCTTGTAGCGTAGTAGTAATGGCCCCCCGAAACTCAGGGGGACAGGTTCTTGTCCGTCAGGCCGATCTGGTGGGCGATGTCGCGGAACTCGTCTTTGGTAACTTCCTCCAGCCGCCGGCCGCGCTCCCGAAGTTTCTCGTTGAACTTGACGGCCTTCTCCTGCATCGTCGAGTGCGTGTCCTCGCTCCCGCCGACCAGGTGAAAGTTCTCCCCGCGGGTCACGCGGAGGTGACCGTCCTCATTATCCAGCCCCAAGCCGAGGAGCCAGGCCTTCCGCTTGTCCTTTTTGTCCTTTTCCTGCGGCATCATTCGGCGCATCCTTCCCTCACCTCTTTATATCGGCCGCGGGCGGTCTCGTCAAGCACCCCGCCCTCACAAAAAGGTGTCAGGAACCTTTTTCGGGCGGGAAAAGGTGTCAGGAACCTTTTTTAGGCGGACGGCCGCGGCCACGGAGCGTGGCTTCCAGACCCAGGCGCTTGGCCATCCGGGAGACCCAGTCCTCCGTGCCGAATGGCCGGCCCCGCTCGACGCAGCGCTTCAGCGTCTGCTCCTCCTCCGCCGGTTGGGGGAGATTCACCAGCCACCGCCACCGAGGGGGACGTTCGATCGGCCAATCGCTCAAGGCCGGTACGTCCTCGGTCACCTCGGGATGCATCCCGCGCCACAGCGAACCCCAGCGCCAATCCTCCGCCGCCTGGACCAAGCCGGCCCGGAGGGCATTGCGCTCCACATATCGGCAGGCGCAGACGAGGTAGCCTTCGGTCTCGATGACAAAGGAACGATACCGTCCCTGGTACACATGGCCCGACCCGGCGGTCCTTCGAGCCGCGTGCCAGCGTTGGGTGTGCGTCAGAGTCAGCCACCGCATGAACGCGGACAGGTCGCCATCACGTCGCGGCCAGAGGACAAGATGCCAATGGTTCGGCATCAAGCAATAACTGAGAATACGCATGTCAACTCGTTGGAGCGTCTCGGAGAGCACGCGCTCAAAGGCGGCGTAGTCGGCCCCGTCCCCGAACAGGGTCCGCCCAGCATTGCCCCGGTTGAGCGCGTGGTAAACCAGCCCGCCAACGTCAACCCGCTTGGCCCGTCCCATGCTCGACAAATTACACCAACCCCCCACCCGTGTCAAGAAAAGGTTCCTGACACCTTTTTCCTAAGGGCGACAAAAGGCTTGTATGGCCCCCCTGTGGCCTCTAGAATGGGGGCTTGCCGCTCGGGCGCCGGGCGCCTCTGTGCCCCCGCCCCGCGGCACGAACGGACGGAAGGCGATGGCATACGAACTATTCATCCAGGCCGATTTCAGCGCCGCCCACAACCTGCGCGAGTACAAGGGCAAGTGCGAACGCCTTCACGGCCATAACTGGCGGGTGGACCTCCGCCTGGCGGGCGACCGCCTCAACGCCGAGGGTCTCCTTCTGGACTTCACCGAGGCCAAGCGGATCCTGGGCGAAGTTCTCGAACGGTTCGACCACCGGTACCTGAACGAGGTCGAGCCGTTCGACCGCCTCCAGCCCTCCAGCGAGAACATCGCCCGGACGATTGCCGAGGCGGTCGCGGAGCGGTTCCCGGCGGGCGTCCGCGTCGTCTCCGTGACGGCCTGGGAATCCGACCGCTGTGCCGCCACGTATTCGCCGCCCCTATCCAAGAAGGAGGCCTGAGGTGGCTGTCACGCTGCAACTCGCGCTCGACCTGCTGGACCTCGAACGGGCCCTGCGCATCGCGCGGCTCGCCGTCCCGGAGGGGGTGGACTGGGTCGAGGCCGGCACGCCGCTCATTAAGAGCGAGGGGCTCGACGCCGTCCGGAAACTGCGCGAGGCGTTCCCCGAGAAGAAGATCGTGGCGGACATGAAGACGGCCGACACCGGCCGACTCGAAATGGAAGCCGCCGCCAAGGCCGGCGCCGACTACGCCATCGTCCTCGGCGCCGCCAGCGATTCCACCATCCGCGAGGCCATTGAGGTCGGCAAGAGTTACGGGCTGGGCATCGGCGTGGACCTCCTGGGCATCGAGGAACCGGAGCCCCTGGTTGAACGCCTCGCCCAGTGGGGCGCCGCGTTCCTTTCGGTCCACTGCCCCGTGGACGTCCAGATGCGCGGGGGCAGCCCGTTCGGGATGCTGGAGCGTCTGGCCCGGGTGACGGACCTTCCGCTCGCCGTTGCCGGAGGGCTGAATTCCGAGACGGCCCCGAAAGCCGTCGCCGCCGGCGCGTCCATCATCGTCATCGGCGGGGCGATCACCAAGGCCGAGGACCCCGCCCGTGCCGCACGCGACATGCGGAAGGCCCTCGACTCCGGCGCCGCCGTCAAGACGGAACTTTTTCGCCGAAGCGGCCTGGAGGGCATCCGCGAGGTCCTGGCGCGGGTCTCGACGGCCAACCTGAGCCACGGCAGCCACCATCGGCCTTGCCTCCTGGGTTTCCAGCAGATCACCCCGGGCGCGAAACTCGTCGGGCCGGTGCTAACGGTCCGGACGGCGCCGGGCGACTTCGCCAAGCCCGTCGAGGCCGTTGACCGCGCCGAGCCCGGCCAGATCATCGCCGTGGACGCCGGCGGCGTCCCGCCCGCCGTCTGGGGCGAACTGGCCACCGAAAGCGCCGTGCAACGCAAACTGGCCGGTGTCGTCGTGGACGGCGGCATCCGCGACACCGACGAGATCCGCCGGCTCGGATTCCCCGCCCACGCCAAGGTTGTCTGCTCCCACGCCGGCCACCCGAAAGGCCTCGGCGAAATCGGCGGCCCCATCCGCCTCGCGGGCGCGGAAGTCTTCCCCGGCGATTGGCTCGTCGGCGACGCCGACGGCGTCATGCTCCTCCCGAGGGCCGAGGTCGTCGAAATGGCCAACCGCGCCCAGGACGTCCTCGAAATGGAGAACCGCCAGCGGGCCGAAATCCGCGAAGGACGCACTCTCGGCGAAGTGGCCTACCTCGAACGATGGGAGAAACACCGTCCGACGTAGAGACCCCAACCGAATGAACCGCAAAGGACGCAAAGAGCGCAAAGGGAAAACAGGGAACGACTGAAAGACGAGGAACGACCAAGAACCCGAAAAATAGCGGAACGATGAAGTTGTTATCTGTTCCCCAGGTTTCGTTTTTCTTTGCGACCTTTGCGTCCTTTGCGGTTAAAGTTAAGGAATTGACAGTGCTCATCATCGCCGAACGCATCAACGCCACGCGCAAGCCAATCGCGGCAGCCCTGGCGGCCCGCGACGCCGGCGCCATCCGGGAGGAGGCCCGCCGCCAGGCCGATGCCGGCGCCGACTACATCGACGTCAACACGGCCCTCTCGCCCCGCGAGGAGAAGGACCTCATGGTCTGGGCCGTCGAGAATGTCCGCCAGGCGACCGACAAACCGATTGCCGTGGACTCGGCGGACCCAAAGGTGGCGCGAGCGGGCCTGGCGCTCCTGCCGAAAGGTTCGGCCTTTCTCAACTCCATCAGCGGCGAGACGGGGCGCCTGGCGCCCATGCTCGAACTCGTCGCCGAGTTTGAAACCCGGGTCGTCGCCCTCGCGATGGACGACCGCGGCATGCCGAATTCGGTGGACGACCGCTGGCGGGCGCTGGAGCGGATTTTTGCGGCCACCGACAAACTGAAGATCCCGCGCGACCGCCTCTACGTGGACCCGCTCGTCCGCCCGGTCTCGACGAACCCGGAGCAGGTGTCGCAGGTCCTCGCCATGATCCGCCGGGTCCGCGGCGAGGGTGGCGGGGCGAAAACGACGTGCGGCCTGTCGAACATTTCGTTCGGCCTGCCCCGGCGCGGGCACCTGAACCGCACGTTCCTCGCGATGGCGATCGGGGCGGGCCTGGAGTCGGCGATCCTCGATCCGCTGGCCGTCGGCATCGTGCCGACCGCGCTGGCCGCCGCCTGCCTCACCGGCGAGGACCCGTTCTGCATCAACTACATCACCGCCCAGCGCCAGGGACGATTGTAGGGCGCGCCGTTGACTGGGTGTGGCAAGATTTTCTGGCACTGGCCACGAATCCTTCGCAGCCGTTGTGGAAAGGTTAAACGGTGTTGCACGGCGGGCCTTGCCCCGCCGTGCGCTCCGCACGGCCGGACCTGCCTTCGCCCTTCGGGCTACGGCGGGCAGGCAAGACCGGCCGTGCCACACGAGCCGTGTTTCGCGCCTTCGCCAAGTGCCAGAAAAATCTTGCCACACCGCGTTGACTCGTCCGCGTGCGGGAAATATGATGAACACGAGGCCGTTGGCCGATATCAAAAGCGCCGGCCTCCTCCGGGTGCCTCGGCGCCGACCGGCGGGAAGGAATCCGACGTGATCTGCCAAAAATGCAAGAAACAGCCCGCCACCATCCACCTGACGGAGATCATCAGCAACCAGAAGATGGAACGCCACCTCTGCGAGGATTGCGCGCGGGAGGAAGGCATCGCCATCAAAGCCCAGATCAATCTGCAGGACGTCCTGTCGGGGATGCTGTCGGCCCACGACTCCGCCGAACACTACGCGAACCTCGCCTGCCCCGACTGCGGTCTGACGTACGCTGAGTTCCGCAACCAGGGCCGACTCGGTTGCCCGCACGACTACGAGGTCTTCGCCGAGCCCCTGGCCGAGGTCCTCGAGAAGGTGCACGGCGGCACGGAACACACGGGCAAGGTGCCCGCCCGCGCCGGGGCCGGGACGGATCAGCAGCGCGAACTGATGCAACTGCGACGCCACCTCCAGGAAGCCGTCGAAAGCGAACACTACGAAGAGGCCGCCCGGCTCCGCGACCTCCTCCGCGAAAAGGAACCCGCCGGTGGACCTGAGTGACCTGATTCTGGCGCCCAACCAGTGGCTCCAACCGACGGGACCCGAGAGCGACATCGTTCTGTCGACGCGCGTGCGGCTCGCGCGGAACGTCGCCGGCCGGCCCTTTTCCTCGCGCCTCCGCCCGGAGGACCAGCAGGAACTCGCGGCATCCCTCAAGAGTGCCATCTTCAAGGCCCTCGGCGGGCGGGAACTCGCCTGGTTCGAACTGGACGGCATGGATGAGATCGACCGGCGCTGCCTCATGGAACGCCACCTCGTGAGCCGCGAATTCGCCGCCGGTCAGGGCCCCCGCGGCGTCGCTGTCGATTCGACCCAGCGCATCGCCATCATGGCGAACGAGGAAGACCATCTGAGGCTCCAGGTCATCTTCGCCGGACTCCAACTCGAAGCCGCCTGGCACGAGGCCGATGGCATCGACGACCGACTCGAAGAGCACCTCGCCTACGCGTTCTCGCCGAAACTCGGGTACCTGACGGCCTGCCCCACGAACGTCGGCACGGGCATGCGCGCCAGCGTCATGCTCCATCTGCCCGGCCTGGTGCTGACGCGGCAAATCGAGAAGGTTTTCCGCGCGGTGGCGCGTCTGAGGCTGGCGGTGCGCGGGCTGTACGGCGAAGGGACCCAGGCCACCGGCGACTTCTACCAGATCTCCAACCAGGGCTCCCTCGGAAAGAGCGAACCGGAGATCCTCAAGACCCTCGACGCCGCCCTACCCCAGATCGTCGAGTACGAGAAACAGGCCCGCGCCGCCCTCGTCGCCGAGAGTCCCACGCCGCTGGACGACAAGATCCATCGATCCTGGGGCCTCCTCACCCACGCCCGCACCATCTCCAGCGACGAGACGCTGATGCTTCTGTCGGCGGTGCGGCTCGGCATCCACCTCGGTCGCCTCAAGGGCGTGGACATCGGCACGGTCAACGAACTGTTTCTTCTCACCCGGCCGGGGCACATTCAGAAAATCCGGGGGGCGGAACTGGCGGAGTCCGAACGCGACATCGCACGCGCCGACTACATCCGCAAGCGACTCGGATCCCCGTGACCATGCCCGAACTCCCGCTCGGCGCCGTCATCGCCTTCGACTTCGAGAAGTGGAACGTCCAGGAAGAGATCGCCCTCGTCCGGGCCGCCGGCGCCCGCCGCATCCAGGTCTATCGCAACTATCTCCGAGGCGCCGAGGCCGAACGCATCCGCTCGACGCTCCAGGACGCCGGACTCCTCATCGACAGCCTCCACGGTTACATCAACCTGGAGCAGTTCGAGGGTCCGGCGTTCGACCTTTCCTCGCCCGACGCCGACGTTCGCGAGGCCTCGATGGAATTGGCCCGCGCCGAGGCCGACTTCGCCCGCCGCCTCGGTTGCCGCGACGTCATCGTCCATCCCGTCGGCCCAGGCGAGACGGAGAACGACGCCGGCCGGCCCGCCGCCCTCCGCCGAAGCGCCGAGGAACTCGTCCGCATCGCCGAACGCGCCGACGTCCGTTTCCTCCTGGAGAACATGCCGCCGCCGATGTTCGGCCGCGACGCAAGGTTTCTGCGCGACGTCGCCGACACGCTGGACAGCACGCGCTTCGGCCTCGCCTACGATTCCGGCCACGCGACGCTCGCCGGCCGCCCGGTCGAGACCATCCACGAGATGGGGCCGAGGCTCTGGGGAGTTCATCTGCACGACAACGACGGCCGGGAGGACGACCACAGGTTGCCGGGCATGGGCGTCGTGCCTTTCGAGGACGTCGCGCGGGCCCTGGCGGAAGTGAAGTTCGCGGGGACCTTCATGCTCGAAATCTACCGCGACACGGCCGAAGTGCGGCGCGACCTGACGCCCGAACGCCTGGCCTACATCGAACGCCTTCGCCACATCGCCTCGGGCCTCGGGGCGTGAGCGCGACGCGCCGACCCCCCGCCCGCTTACGCGGGCGGCTCGAAAAAGCGCCGACTCGCCGCGCAAGGTCACTTCAGGCTCCTGAAGAACGTCTGCGCAATCCATCCCGCGATCGGCGGAAAGAAAAATGTGCTCGCCAAACGCACCACCGTAAACTTCCAACCCAGGATCCCCACCTCCATCGGCAACCGGCCCACCGCCCACAGCGACCAGCCCGTCAGAAACGCCACCATCGTCCCCATGCCCGCCCCCGACTTTAGAAACCCCGCGACGATCGGCAGGCTGACGTACGGCCCGCCCGGCGCCAGGCCCCCCGCCACCGTCCCCAAGAGGAGGCCGCGCCACCCCGATTCTTCCCCCACCCATCGCGACAGGGCCTCGCGAGGCAGCAGCACCTGCACCATCCCCGCCACCACGAACGCGAACACCAGGAGCGGCAAAATCTCCACCAGCATCACCCCGCTCGCCTTCAGGCCCTCCGCCCACTGCCCCCCGCCCCGCCGGTACGCCACCGCAAACAGCACCAGCGCAAGCACCCCCATCACCGCCGTTGGGATCAGCATCGGCCGCACCCTCCTCTTCCGCCCGTCCGTTTCCAGGGCATCCTGCATCTTCCACCTCGACTAGTTCTACAACGCTACAAAGCCTCGCCACTGACGCTTGAGCCCGAAGGGCTCAAACAATGTGCAACCGGGAACATGGTTGACACTTTAGACCGGGCACATGGTTGACACTTTCGGGTTGTGGGGAGACGGTTCGGCCGGGCCTGGAGCGGAGCGGAAGGGCCGGCCGAACCGTCCGTCGGCCGCCACCTTGGCGGCCTCCCCGGCCGTGAGCATCCGGTGCCGATGGGCGTCGAACACGCCCAACGGCACCGTCGTGTAATAGACGAGCCAGTACCGGCCGTCGAGCGGTTCCAGGCCGATCGGCTCGCCGCCGAACGCCTCGCCCAGGAA
>JAPLMM010000028.1 GCA_026387035.1 Planctomycetota bacterium | reverse complement strand
ATAACGTTCCCGACGAAGAAGATCTTCTCTTCCGGAATGCCCTCGTGCTTCAGGTTGCGGATGCCGCTGGGTTCGGTCACGAAAAGGAAATCGCTGACGGCATCGGTAAGGAGGCGGTTGATTTCCTCCGGCATAGTGCGGTCGAAACTCCTGAGGCCCGCCTCCACGTGGGCGACCTTGACGCCGAGTTTGACAGCCACAAGGGCACACGCGATCGTTGAGTTCACGTCGCCCACAACCAGAACGACGTCCGGCCGGTACTGCTCGACGACCGGCTCAAAGCGTTTCATGATCTCGGCGGTCTGCGGCTCATGCGCTCGTCGTAATGCTGACCGGTGTGAACCAGCACCGGCCGAAACTCCGGCCTCTTGCGGAAGGCCCGCATCAAGGGGGCGATCTTCATGAAGTTCGGCCGAGCGCCGACGACGTTGAGAATGGTTGCCCGTGTGCCTTCCGTCACGTGTGTCTTCCCATCGGGTGGCCGGCACAACTTGGCGCTCCGGTCAACGAACGGCTTCGAGAACCGCGTCGGCCACCTCGTCCAGTTGCTCGCGAGTCAGTTCGGGGTAAATCGGCAGCGCCAGCACCTCCCGCGCCGCCCGTTCCGCCTGCGGGAAGTCCCCCTCCTTGTGCCCTATATCGGCAAAACACTCCTGAAGGTGCAACGGAACCGGGTAATAGATCGCGTTGCCGATCTTCTTTTCGTTCAGTTTCGCCTCGACGGCATCGCGCTTCCCGGGAATCCGGATGACGTACTGATTGTAGATCATGCGGTTGTGCGGCTCGACGTAGGGCGTCTGGATAGCCCGGCAGTCTGCGAAGCGCTCGTTGTAATAGGCGGCGTTGCGTTGCCGCGCCTCATGCCACGACTCAAGATACTTCAATTTTACCATCACGATGGCCGCCTGGATGCTGTCGAGGCGGAAATTGCCGCCCACGTGGCGATGGTAGTACCGCTCCTCGGCCCCGTGATTGCGCATCAACTCGCACCGGCGCGCGAGCCCGTCGTCGTTCGTGACGACCATCCCCCCGTCGCCGCACGCCCCCAGGTTCTTCGAGGGATAGAAGGAGAAGCACCCGCAGGTCCCGAGGGAGCCCGCCCGCCGACCGTTGTACTCCGCCCCGATCGCCTGGGCCGCGTCCTCGATCACCGCCAGGCCGTGCTTCTCCGCCGCGGCCAGGATCGGGTCCATGTCGGCCATCTGGCCGAACAGGTGGACAGGCATGATCGCCTTCGTCTTCGGGGTGACGGCGGCCTCGATGTGCGAGGGGTCGATGTTGTACGTCTTCGGGTCGATGTCCACGAAGACGGGCTTCGCCCCGACCCGGACGATGGAGCCCACGGTCGCAAAAAAGGTGAAGGGCGTCGTGATGACCTCGTCGCCTCGGCCGATGTCCAGGCTCATCAGGCTCACCAGGAGCGCGTCCGTCCCGCTCGAGACGCCGATCGCGTGCCGGCACCGGCAGTACTCGGCGACGGCCTTCTCCAATGCGACGATCTGGGGCCCCCCGACGCCGCGCTGCGACTCCAGCACCTCCGTCACCGCCGCTCGCACCTCGTCGCGGATGGTCCGGTACTGCGCCACCAGGTCCAAGAGGGGAACAGGCACGGTTTGGCCCTCGCCAAATGGGATTCGTTAAACGTCGATTGCCGAAAAACCCTGGCACGCCGCAGGAACAGGGCTATTATAGAAGGCCCCGAAGGGGCGTCAAGCGCCGACACGCCGCCGGGAAAACTGTATCCCAAACGCCCTTTCGGCCGACTATCCAAGGAGACTCGAACACGCCTCGCAGAGGCTCAGGAGGAATCCGGAACATGCAGGATCTGATGAAGCGGATTCAGAACCGTCAGGCAACCGTCGGCATCATCGGGCTCGGCTACGTCGGCCTGCCGCTCGCCCTGGCCTTCCGCGACGCCGGCTTCCCCGTCGTAGGCTTCGACATCGACCCGCAGAAGATCGACGCCTTGATGGCCGGCCGGTCCTACTTCAAGCACATCCGCCACGAGCGCATCGTCACGATGAACCCCGGCAAGGGCTTCGAGGCCACCACGGACTTCTCGCGAATCCGCGACGTCGACGCCATCCTCATCTGTGTCCCCACACCCCTGACCCAAACGCGCGATCCCGACATGAGTTACATCGTGGGCACCGCCGAGACCATCGTTCCCCATCTCAAGAAAGGCCAACTGATCGTTCTGGAGAGTACAACGTATCCGGGCACCACGCGCGACGTCCTTCGCCCCATCCTGGAACGGTCCGGCCTGAAGGCGGGAACCGACTTTTACCTCGCCTTCAGTCCCGAGCGCGAGGACCCCGCCAACCCTGATTTCACCACCCGCACCATCCCGAAGGTCGTCGGCGGCTTCGACCCGGCCAGCCGCGACCTGGCGGCCGCCCTCTACGGCGCCTGCATCGACCGGGTCGTCCCCGTCTCCAGTTGCGAGGTCGCCGAAGCCTGCAAACTCACCGAGAACATCTACCGCGCCGTCAACATCGCGCTGGTGAACGAACTGAAGGTCATCTACTCCGCCATGGGCATCGACGTCTGGGAAGTCCTCGATGCCGCCGCCACGAAGCCCTTCGGCTTCGGCAAAAAGGAGAACAAGACTTTCTTCACCCCCGGACCCGGCCTCGGAGGCCACTGCATCCCCATCGACCCCTTCTACCTCGCCTGGAAAGCCCGCGAACACCAGATCGCCACCCGCTTCATCGAACTGGCCGGCGAAATCAACACCTCCATGCCCGACTACGTCATCCGTCAACTCACAATCGCCCTCCACGA
>JAPLMM010000027.1 GCA_026387035.1 Planctomycetota bacterium | reverse complement strand
CATCCCCGCCGGCCTCGACTATACGGCCGTGCCGCACCTGAGGGCCGAGGCCCGCGAGAAACTCGCCCGCATCCGCCCGCGTTCGCTCGGCCAGGCCGCCCGCATCGCCGGCATCGGCCCCGCCGACTTGTCGGTCCTCCTCATCCACCTCGCCCGCTAATCGCTCCCCGCGCGCCGTATGCCATTAACGCCCGCAGATGAGCCCCAGTCTCACCGGGGCGAATCTGCGGGACTCCCCTGCCAACCACGAGAGGGCGGAGGAGGGCCGCAATTTTCCCCGCCGGAGTCCCGGCGCGCCGGGATCGAGGGATCTCGCCGTGAATCCGTTGTCGTTTGACGTCTGCCTTTCAATCCGAAATCCGAAATCCGCCCTGGCACGGCAGGCGTGCCGTGGCCTGACGGCAATCCGAAATCGAAAGGTTCCGCGTTTGAACGCCCCGTCGCTCCGGCCCCCGCCCCCCGACGCCCTGCGGCCGATCACCCTTGGCGCCAGCCCTTCCAAAAAAAGCGGACATTTCTACTTTGCGGGAAAGAGGACATTTCTACTTTGCGTTGACACGTCTGGCATGCTGGCTTGACGAGGATAGCAGCGCCGGATACCATAGAGCCTGAGGACGGGGAGGGAATCGAAGGCCCGAGACTTTCAGAGGAGATTCGGGGGGCCTTTGGGGGCGGCAATCCCGGCGCGCCGGGATTGGCTGCGGCATTCTTGCTGCCGCTCGTCACCATTGGATTAGTACTACTACGCTGCGTTGAGATAGCGTTGTAGAATTAGGCGAAGGCCCTTGACGCGATAGGCTGCGTGGCTACAGCCTGTATTGTCGGCTTTGGGCCGTGGCGTGTGATCGGCGAAGGGTCGTGACGGGATGTAACTTGTGTCCGCTCAAAGGGTTGTAGTTGGCGCGGAGAGGTGCCAGAGCGGTTGATCGGACCGGTTTCGAAAACCGGCGTGGCCTTTATTGGTCACCGGGGGTTCGAATCCCCCCCTCTCCGCCAGATTTTTGGTGGGTGTTTGCGGCCCCGCCGGCCGCCCGGTTTCCGATGGGACTCTCGCGCGGGTGTGCTGGTCAGGCGGAACGCATTATAACGCGGGCGGCGATTCGCGCCGGCATGGGTCGGCGGCTATCAGGCGCTGCGGAGGAATCGGTCGACGACCTCGGCCATGCGCCGGCCTTGGTCGATGGCGCGGACCACCAGGGACGCGCCGGCGACGGCGTCGCCCGCCGCAAACACGCCCGACGCGCTCGTCCGGAACTCCTCGTCCACCCGAAGGAATAATGGGGTCAGACACCATTTTCCATTTTCGGGGGGGGCGATTGAGAGAGCGGAAACGCCAAGGCCGATGGCAACAAGAACTGGCGGAGAGGGGGGGATTCGAACCCCCGGTGACCACAAGGGCCACGCCGGTTTTCAAAACCGGTCCCTTCAACCGCTCGGGCACCTCTCCGCGCTTCTCCACTCTATCGGCACGGGCGGCCGTCTGCAATCGCCTGAACCGGAAAAGGTTCCGGACCCTTTTTCGCCGCGCGGCCGGGAAGGCTTGACGGCGCCGCCCTGGGCCACCATAATACCGGACGCTTCGTGCGGTGGGCGTAGCTCAGTTGGATAGAGCATCGGGTTGTGGTCCCGAGGGTCGGGGGTTCGAATCCCCTCGCTCACCCCATTTTCTTAGGCGTCGAAGAAAAAGGGTCCTGGACCCTTTTCTGTTTGTGCGTCAAACGTGGGAGGGGGCGAGCGTGCCGAACCGTGGCCTGCGAAACGGGTTGGCCCGTATCTGGCGGCGTCGCGCGCTTCTCTTACTTTTCGCCGCGGCTGCCGCGGCCTTCGTCTATGGGAGCGCCACCTGCATCCGGCCTGCGTCCTTCAAGGCCGTGAAGGCGCCGCGGGAGGGGCATGTCATGAACGACCGTGTGGCCGTCGTTTACTCCGCGCGCTATCAGGTGGAACTCGGCGGGGCGGAGAAACTCCACTCGTTCGACATCCGCAAGTACGCGAAGATTTACCTCGCGCTCAACACCGCCGGGCTCATCCGTCCGGAAGATGTCTTCGTGCCCGAGCCCGCCGACCGCGATTCGATCCTCCTCGTCCACACGCCTGCGTACCTGGAGAGCCTCAAGGATTCGAAGGCCGTCGCCGGGTACCTCGAAGCGCCCCTCGTGGCAGCGCTGCCGGCCGGCCTGGTTGAGTCGCAGATCCTCAAGCCTTTTCGTTACGCCACGGGCGGAACGATCCTCGCGTCGCGCCTGGCCTTGGAGCACGGCATCGGGATCAACATCGGGGGAGGCTACCATCACGCCAAGCCCGGCGCCGGCGAGGGATTCTGCATTTACAATGACCTGGCCGTCGCCATCCGCGTCCTCCAGCGCGACGGCCTCATTCGCCGCGCCCTCGTCGTCGACCTCGACGTGCATCAGGGGAACGGGACGGCCGTCTGCTTCGCCGGCGACCCGGACGTCTTCACCTTCTCCATGCACCAGGGCAACATCTATCCTGTGCCCAAGGAGACGAGCGACCTGGACGTCGAACTTGCGCCCGGGACGGACGACGCGGCGTATCAGAAGATCCTCCGGGAACATTTGCCCGCGGTTTTGGACCGGGCCCGGCCCGACATCATTTTTCTCCAGGCCGGTTGCGACACCCTGCGAGGCGATCCGCTCGCCGGCCTGGCGATGACCAAGGCGGGCATCGTTGCGCGCGATGCCTGCGTCATCGACGAGGCCGTCCGCCGCGGCGTGCCCGTCGTCGTAACGCTCGGCGGCGGGTACACGCGGGAGGCGTGGGACGTCCAGTGTGCCAGCATTCGCCGCACCATTGAAACGTACGGCCTCGCACACGGAGCCTCCCGTCCCCCGCGCCGGCCGACGGCGAAGGAAAAACTCTACACCAAGTAAGCCTGCCGCAAGGCCGGTCCGGCAGGACCGCATTTCGTCCGCCGACTTACGCTTGCAGAGCGCGCCCGCGCGGGGTAAACTCCACGGCCCGGTGGTCGGGTTCTCGTGAGGAAAGGTCCATGGCGAGGCGGACGGCGAAAGACGGCGGGCGGCGCTTCAAGGCGCTGGCGCGGCATCACGGCACGCCGCTGCTGGTGATCAGCCGGTCGGCCCTTCGCGCGCAACTCCAGCGTTTCCGCAAGGCCCTCGCGCGCGTCGAACCGTTCTACGCGGTGAAGGCCAACCCGCACGCCGAGGTCATCAAGTTCATGGTGGCGGAGAAGGCGGGCTTCGACGTCGCCAGCCAGGCCGAGATGGAAGCGGTGCTGGCGGCGGGCGCGCCGCCGTCGCGAATCATTTTCGCCAACACCATCAAGCCGCCGGAGGCGATCGCGGCGGCGACGAAGCGCGGCGTGGACCTGATGACGTTCGACTCGGAGTACGAACTCGACAAACTGGCCGAGGCCGCCCCGGGCGCCCGCTCGCTCGTCCGCATCAAAGTGCCGAACGTCGGCAGCGCGGTGGAACTGTCGCTGAAGTTCGGCGTTCTTCCGGCCGACGCCATCGACATGCTCATCAAGGCCCACCAGATGGGCCTCGTGGCGGCGGGCGTCGCGTTCCACGTCGGGAGCCAGTGCACGCGCGTCGAGAATTACATCGAGGCCCTCGAGATCGCCGCCATCCTCTTCCGCGACGCACGCCTCAAGCAGATTCCGCTGGAGATTCTGGACATCGGCGGCGGGTTCCCGATCCCGAACGCCAACCACGGCGAGGACCAGTTTGAGGAAATCGCGTCGGTCATCTCGCGCGAACTGGAGCGCCTGTTCGAACCTTCGGTGCGCGTCATCGCCGAGCCCGGGCGCTTTCTCGTCGGCCCCGCCGCCACGCTCGTCATGCGCATTATCGGCAAAGCCATCCGCGAGAACAAGCACTGGTATTACCTGGACGACGGCGTGTACGGGTCCTTGAGCGGCCTGGTGTTCGACCATGCCGCCTACCGGTTCCAGGCCGTCCGCGACGGGCCGACGCGCCTGTCGACCCTGGCGGGCCCCACGTGCGATTCGTTCGACATCATCGCGCGGGGCGAGGCGATGCCGGAACTCGAGATCGGCGACATCGTGTACGTCGAGAACATCGGCGCCTATAGCGTGGCGAGCGCGAGCCGGTTCAACGGCTTCGAGCCCGCCCAGGTTGTTCTGGTGTCCTAGTACTACTACGCTGTGTTCTTCAACGCAGAGAGCGCCGAGAACGCAGAGAACGGCACAAATTGGGTAAAGACGAAAAGGGAAGGCGTCCGTTGTTGACTGCTGTTTGTTGTTACCCAGGCCTCGGTTTTCTCCGCGGTCTCTGCGCTCTCTGCGTTGAGATAGCGTTGTAGAACTAGGTGGAAGGTTTGATCCAGCGAAGGAACCCGCGATGAAACGAAGCCATCGAACCCGCAAGGACTTGACGGAACTGCCGGATTGGCTCCGCAAGAAGAAGTGTCCCCGCAAGGACGCGTACCTTTCGGGCCGGCGGATCATGCCCAAACCCATCACCGGCCGCGAAAAGTTCGTCGACCTCATCGACGAGACGTTCCTGGCCTACAACGCCGCACGCCTCCGAGAGGGGTGCGAACTTTTCGTCACAAAAATGCTCGCGCGCGACGTGACGGTCGGCATGAGCCTCGCCGGGGCCCTGACGCCCGCCGGCCTGGGGTGCTCCTCGGTCATCCCTCTCATCAAGGCGGGTTTCGTGGACTGGATCGTCGCCACCGGCGCGAACCTCTACCACGACCTCCACTTCGCCTTCAACCTCCCGCTCCATGTCGGGTCGCATCTGGTGGACGACGCCGACCTGAGGAAGAACGACGTCGTCCGCATCTACGATGTCCTCCTCGGCTACACGGACTGCCTGATGGCGACCGACGAGATCCTCCGCCGCATCCTCGTGCAGCCCGAGTTCCAGAAGGAGATGGGGACGGCGGAACTGCATTACCTCCTCGGCCGGTACGCCGCCGACTGGGAAAAGAAGAACCGCCTCAAGGACGTTTCGGTCCTCGCCGCCGCCTACCGCGCGGGCCTGCCCGTCTATACTTCGAGCCCGGGCGACTCGACGATCGGCATGAACGTCGCGGGCGTCGAACTCCGCGGCAACAAACTCCGCATCAATCCTTCGATTGATGTCAACGAGACCACGAGTATCGTCCTGGCGGCCAAGCGCTCCGGCGGCAAGAGCGCGGTCGTCCTCATGGGCGGCGGAAGCCCCAAGAACTTCATGCTCCAGACCGAGCCCCAAATCCAGGAAATCCTGCGCATCAAGGAGGTCGGCCAGGATTACTTTTTCCAGGTCACCGACGCCCGGCCGGACACCGGGGGCCTCTCGGGTGCGACGCCGCACGAGGCCGTCTCCTGGGGCAAGGTGGACCCGAACCGCCTGCCCGATGCCGTCGTCTGCTACGCGGACACGACCATCGCGCTTCCGATCTTCACGCACTACGCCCTCGCGCGCCACAGGAAGCGGAAACTGAAGCGCCTCTACCGCCGACGCGCGGAACTCATGGAATCCCTCGTCCGCGAATACTTCGCGCACAACAAGTAGTGATTTCGAGCCGCCAAGTTTAGAGGCTGTTTCAATTCCCTCTCCCCCGGTGGGAGAGGGCTAGGGTGAGGGGGCATAGTGGGCTTTCCAAGGTCTTTTTCACCCTCACCCCTTCCCTCTCTCGTTCGACCCAGAGGCTCTCGACGGGCCATCAAGGGAGAGGGGGTTATGAAACAGCATCTTAGCCAAATATGTAATGAAGCCACAGAGATGATGACTCGCCTATTCGCCGACCAGCGGCGAACGGAGAAATGGGGGGAGAGGGGGGGCGTGTACCTGTAACGGAACCCGTCGGGGAGAAGGCGTAATCCACCTGCCGCTCAGCCGCGGAAACGGCCGGCGGGGCGGACATAGAATCGAGGCACCTGCCTTCGCCAAGGCCCGCCACGGGCGGGTGAACTTCCGCCGTCGTCCCGGCGCGCCGGGACTATGGCGGACAAGTCGGCGGGCAGGGGCGGCGGGTGTTCCGTCGCCGAGAGTGCTGCTGTTGCTTCGGTCGCCCTTCGGGCTCCCTCCGCAACAGCAGCGGGAACGTTACCCATGGCGGCGGTTCCACCTTATTCCAGGTCGGAAACTGTCCAGCGCATGGGGACAAGCTAACTCTTGAGACGGGGGCGTGCGTGCGAAGCCGAAACAGAAACCTCGCAACCGTTTTGCTCGTGCTGGCGATGCTTCTTGCCCTCGCGTCGCCGATGCCGGCGAAGAACGAGAGTTCCCCGGTGCCGGCGCTCGGCGCCGATCTGCGTTCGGCGGTCTTCCGCGACTGGCTCCTTCAGGACGCGGGCGGCGACGCCAAGAACTGTTTCACCGGCACGGCGGGCGCGGCCGGCGAAACAAAAGCGGTCGAGACCGTCCTCAAGGAACTCGGCCCCGGCGGCCAGGCGCTCGGCGAAGAACTCGCCCGGCTGACCGCGGGCAACGTGCCCGGCAACGACCCGCGGTGGCGCGATCTCTACACGAAGGCGTGCGAGGCGCGCCGGGCGAAGCGGCTCGCGCTGCTCCTCGCAAAGTGGCAGCGAATCGTCTTCGCCAAGCACTTCAACATGGACGGCAGCCACTACGCCTACACCGAGGCCCAGAGCGACGCCCAGGCCGAGCGAAACTACATTCCCGGCGGGGCGCTGTGCGTCCTCGAACAGCGCGGCCTTTACGGTGAGGTCCGCACGCTCATCGAAGACGCCCGGGGCGTCATCCGCAACCCCGACGTCTCATACGACGGCGCGCGGATCCTCTTCGCCTGGAAGAAGAGCGACCGCGAGGACGACTACCACCTCTACGAGATGGACGCGGCCACAGGCACGGTCCGCCAACTGACCGACGGCCTCGGATTCGCCGACTACGAGGGATGCTACCTGCCCAACGGCGACATCCTTTTCAACTCCACGCGCTGCGTTCAGACCGTCGACTGCTGGTGGACCGAGGTCTCGAACCTCTACACCTGCGACAAGGATGGACGGTTTCTTCGCCGCCTGTCCTTCGACCAGGTCCACACGAACTTTCCGACCGTCACGCCCGACGGCCGCGTCCTCTACACCCGATGGGACTACAACGACCGCGGCCAGTTGTTCCCCCAGCCGCTCTTTCAAATGAACCCGGACGGCACGGGCCAGACGGAGTTCTATGGCAACAACTCGTGGTTCCCCACCACCATTATCCACGCGCGGGGCATTCCGGGGACGCAGAAGGTCGTCGCCGTCGCCACCGGCCATCACAGCGATCAGAGCGGCAAACTGGCTGTCATCGACCCGGCCAGGGGCCGCCAGGAAAACGCCGGCGTCCAACTCATCGCCCCCGTCCGGGAAACCAACGCCGAACGCATCGACGCCTACGGACAGGACGGCGACCAGTTCCAGTACCCTTACCCTTTGAGCGAGACGCAATTCCTCATGACCTACGCCCCCCTCCATTCCGCGCGCGGCGGCCTTGCCGGCCACGGCATTTACCTGATGGACATCGACGGCCGGCGGGAACTCCTCGCCTGGGACCCGAAGATCTCCTGCAATCAGCCCGTGCCGCTCGCCCCGCGCCCCGTGCCGCACAGGCGGCCCAGCGCGGTTGATTACCGCAAGACAACCGGAACCTACTACGTGCAGGATGTGTACGTGGGACCCGGACTGGCGGGCGTTCCTCGCGGGACGGTCAAGCGGCTGCGCGTCGTGGCCCTGGAGTTCCGCGCGGCAGGCATCGGGAACAACGGCAACGGCGGCCCGGCCGGCAGCGCGCTGGTCAGCACGCCCGTGGCCGTCAGCAACGGCTCGTGGGACGTGAAGCGCGTCCTCGGCTCCGTGCCGGTGGAGGAAGACGGCTCGGCGCTGTTCGTCGTCCCCGCCCGCACGCCCGTCTATTTCCAGTTGCTCGACGCGAAAGGCCACGTCGTCCAGAGCATGCGTTCCTGGTCCACGCTCCAGCCGGGGGAAAACTTTTCCTGCGTCGGCTGCCACGAGGACAAGAACTCCGCCCCCGCCATCGGCACACTTACCATCGCCATGCGCATCGGTCCCCGATCGCTTGAACCTTTCTACGGCCCGCCGCGAGGTTTTTCGTTTCCGAAAGAGATCCAGCCGATCCTCGACAGGCACTGCATCAAGTGCCATACGGGCGAGAAGGAAAAGCCCTTCAGCCTCCAGGCCGTCAAAAAAGCCGACCCGCAGGCCAAGCGCGCCTGGTTCGAGTCCTATCTCAACCTGACCCAAAACGGCACGCCCAACAAGATCGTCAACTGGCTGAACGTCCAGTCCGTGCCGCCCATCTTGCCGCCTTACTTCGCCGGCGCCGCCAAGAGCAAACTCCCGACGATGCTCGAGGAACGCCACAACAAGGTGCAACTCGGCGGGGAGGAACTCGAAAAAATCGCCTGCTGGATCGACCTGCTGGTCCCCTTCTGCGGCGACTACACCGAGGCCGCTACCTGGAACGACGCCGACAAGGGAAAGTACGCCCGCTACCAGGCCAAACGCGAACGAATGGGGGCCGAGGAGGCGGCCAACATCCAGGCGCTCATCGCCTCGCAGACTGCCGAGGCGCCATAACCCTCCGACAAACGGCCCCGCTCACTCGTAGAAGAGAACGCCGAATTCGGGGGACGCAATACTGATTTCGGTTTTCCAATTTCCGGGGACAGGCATTTCCGGCCCCCCAATCCTGCTTTTCCTCCTGCCGCAACAACAGCAGTTCCAAGTTCCAGGCTTGCCCGCCATCTTGTGGGCCATCTCGTCCGCCTGAGCCCCGGCGCGCCGGGGATCTTGGAATAGCTCGTGACGTGCCACTTGCCGATCTGTCCGACGCCGATGATACCGATGCGAACCTTGTCCATAGATCTACGCTCCTCTCCCTGAAAGCGGTTGGCGTGGCGGCCGTCCCGGGCCGCCGCCAGGCTCCGGCCCCGGGCCTCCGTCGTTTACGTGCCCCCGCACTACTCGTTTTTTCCCGGCGCTTTGTCAAGCAAGTTCGCTTGAAACCGCCGTCCGGCCCGGTATGTTCTCTGGGTACAGGGCCGGGCCTGGCCCGGCCTTCGCCAGGAGAGCGACCATGATTTCCCTGCGCCCCGGCTGGTTGCAGGCGGCCGCGCTGGGCTGGATGGCGGCCGCCCTGCTGCTGATGATGGCCAAGGCCGCTCCGGCGGGCGAGGCCCTCAAGGTCACCGATTTCGGCGCCGTGCCGAACGACGGGAAGGACGACGCCCCTGCCTTCCAGGCGGCGCTGGAGGCCTGCGCGAAAAAGCCCGGGGCGACGCTCGCGTTGGCGCCGGGGACCTACGACCTGTTCGGCGGAAAGAAGGATGCGCAGGGCGTGCCGCACGGCCCGAGCGTGGTGGCCAAGGGCCTGCGCGGCGTGACGATCGACGGCGGCGGGGCGGAACTCGTCGGCCACGACCTGGCCGAGATGTTCCGCTTCGACGGCGATTCGGCCGACCTGGTCATCCGCAACCTCCAGTTCGACTGGGACCCGCTGCCGTTCACGGGCGGCAAGGTCGTCGCGCGGGGCGAGAAGTCCTTCGATCTGGAGGCGGTCGCGCCCCACGTCGCTCGCGCCGGCGTGCTCATCCAGGGCGTCCTCGGCTTCGATCCGCAGGAGGGCCGGATGGCCCGCCGCGGCCTCGACCACTACCAGCGCGAGGGCGAGTGCCGGACGCCGACGGAACTCGTGTCGCCGGGCGTGATGCGCGTCTTCGTGAGCCAGCCCGGCGCGGTCCCGCCGCTCGGCGCGAATGTCATCGCCCGCCACCAGATCTACGGCATGAACGTCTTCACGGTCATCGGCTGCGACAACGTGCGCCTGGAGAACGTGACCGTCTACGCCTGCCCGGGCATGGGCCTGTACGCGGACTCGTGCAAGGACTTCACGCTCCGGAACTTCCGGGTCGAGGTGAAGCCCGGCTCGGGCCGGTGGATGACCACCGAGGCCGACGCCACGCATTTCAATAATTGCCGCGGAAGGATCACGTTCGAAGACTGCCTCTTCGAGCGGATGGGCGACGATGCCACCAATTTCCACCTGATGTACAGCGTCGTCCGCGAGCGCGTGGACGAGCGGACCGTGCGACTGGTCATGGGCCGCGGCGGCGGCGGGTGGCCCGCGATGCCCCGGCAGGGCGACGTGCTGGAGTTCGGCGGCGGCGAGAACCCGCTGGTCCCCTATGCAGCGGTCACCGTGGCGGCTGTCGAAAGAGACGCGCCGGGCAAGGCCGCCGTGGTGCACTTTACGGAGGCGCTGCCCGCCCAGGTGGCCAAGGGCCACGTCGTCGCCAACACGAGCACGGCGCCGTCCGTCCGGATCCAGAGGTGCACCGTGCGGCAGAACCGTGCGCGGGGCATGCTCGTCCAGACCCGCGACGTCGTTATCGAGGACTGCGATTTCGAGGACATCTCGGGCGCGGCCCTTCACATCTGTAGCGACGCGAACTACTGGTGGGAGGGCCTGGGTACGCGGAACGTGACGATCCGGGGCAGCCGCTTCAGCCGGTGCAACTTCGGGGCCGCGCGGCGGGCGGGCGTCATTGACCTGTTTGCGGAGGTCGGCCCGCGCCTGGCCGGCCCGGGGGTGCATCGCGGCATCGTCATCGAGAACAACACGATCGCCGACGCCGACGGCGCGGCCATCCATGTCGGCTGCGCGGATGGCGTCGTCCTGCGCGGCAACACCATCCTGCGGCCGCAGGGC
>JAPLMM010000026.1 GCA_026387035.1 Planctomycetota bacterium | reverse complement strand
TATAACTACTCGACCGATGTGATCCAGGGGCACCTCCTGAAGACCCGCGCGAAAGAGAGTTGGGTCCTGTACAACCGCCTGACCGACGAGAACGGCACCGGCAGCGCGGTCGCGGATTTCCCCAACGGCGGCCTCGTCGTTGTCGTCGGCAACGTCATGCACAAGGGACCCCGGGCGCAGAACACCCGCGTCATCGCGTACGGCATGGAAGGCATCAAGCACGAGCGCAACGCCCTCTACGTGGTCAACAATACCCTGGTGTATCAGAACCATCGGCCGACCTCGTGCTTCGTCCGCGTTGAAAAGACCCCCGAAGGCTTCCGCCCGGTCATCGTCAACAACGTTTGCGTCGGCGCTATCCCGCTCTCGAACAGCGACCACATCGAGGCCGCCGGCAACCTGCTCCTCAGGTCGGTCGCCGAGGCGGGTTTCGTGGACCCCGCCGGCTACGACTACCACCTCAAGGCCGGATCGCCGTGCATCGATAAGGCCGCCCCGCTCGGCAAGGTCGACGGCTTGGACCTCAAGCCGAAGTTCCAGTACGTCCATCCGGCAAAGGCCGAGCCGCGGCCGGTCGTGGGGTTGCTCGACGTGGGGGCGCTGGAATATGCACCGCCCGGCACGCTCGCCCCGTCTTCCCCGCTCGCCCTGAGCATGGTCGAAGGGCCTGCTCCCGGCGCGCCGGGATTGGGGTTGGGGCCGGGACGTTGACCCGCCCGTTCCGCACTCCGCAACCTCCCCGCGGCCAAAAAATAATTGTTATTTCTCACGGTTCTCTCATCGTCACGCCGGTAATGTCGGCAGAGAAGGCGATGACCCACACTCGGGCGGTCCGGGAGGGCTCGCCGGGAAACTTGTGACAAAGGAGATTGCCATGCGATTGAAACTCGGTCTGCTGACGTTGGCTATCGCCATCGTCGTGGTCGCGGGGATCGCGGCCGGGATCTGGCTGTGGGCGGACGGCCAGGCGATAGCCGAGACCGGCGCCCAGGGTGCCGCAGTCGAGAAGTCCGATGTGCCCAAGGCGCCCGTTGCCAAAGCGGACGATGACGACGAGGAAGAAGCGGAGGACGGCGATGACGACGACGGAGATGACGAGGAGGAAGGCGACGACGAGGACAAGGAAGACGAAAACGAGGTGACGGTTACCCTCGACCAAGTCCCGGCCCCCGTCAAAAACACCATCCGCGCAGAAGCAGGCGACAACCCCATCAAGGAGATCGAGGCCGAAACCAAGAACGGCCAGACGATCTACGAGGCCGAGTGGGTTGCCGGCGGCAAGGAAGTCGAACTCAAGTTGAGCGCCGACGGGAAAATCATCGAGAAGAAGGTCGAAGACGCCGACGACGATGACGACGAGGAAGAGGAAAGCGATTAGCAGGCCCTGCCGCATCGAGGGAAACACGAAGGGACGTCCGCCATGCGGTGGACGTCCCTTCGCTTGGTCCCGCCCGTGCCGCGGCGCAACCGGTCGCGGGTTTCAGCGGCCGGGCAATGTCACCCGGACCGTGAATCGGCCGCCCGTTAGGTCGGCTGAAACCGTGCCCCCCAGCGCGCGGACCGCACGCTCGACCAGCGACAGACCGAGGCCGCAGTGGACCCCCGTAGCACTTCGAGCCGAGTCGCCGCGCCAGAAACGGTCGAAGACGTGCGCCACCTCCTCCGCCGAGAGCGCGCACCCGGTATTGCTGACGGCCAGTTCGACCGTCTTTCCGGCGGCGCCGCCCGAAATCTCGATCCGGCCTCCCGCTTGCGTGTACTCAGCGGCGTTCGCCAGCAAGTTCGCGAGAACCCTGACAAGGGTGTCCCGGTCGGCAGTGCATTGCAAATCTGCGGGCAGGCGATTCTCAAACAAGATGCCGTCCCCCTGGACCTGCCGCGCGTGCGGCCGCCAGAGGGCATCGACGGCTTCGGCCAGGCGAACCGCCTCCGGGTGGAGCGCCGTCTGCCCGCCTTCCAGCCGCGCGAGCGACAGCAGATTGTCCGCCATCCCCTGGGTCTGCTGTACAATCTCCAGACACTCGCGGAGCGCCTCCTCGTATTCGCCGGACGCGCGGGACCGCGACAGGGCCACTTCCACCGTAGACCGGATCCCCGCCAGGGGCGTCCGGAGTTCATGGGCCACGTCGGCCGTCAGCGTCCGCTCACGCCGAAAGGCCTCCTCCAGGCGTCCCAAGAGTTCGTTGAGCCGTTCCACCACCGGCGCCATCTCGGCCGGCATCCTGTCGGCGGGCAGCCTGGCCGAAAGAGCGTTCTCACGGATCGAGGCGATCCCCCTGGCCAGCGACCCGAGCGGCTTCAGTCCCTGATGAACGACGAGAGCGGCGATCGCCAGCACCAGAAGAACCGTCCCTGCACCCGCCGACGCCAGCAGCCAACGCAGGGACGCCAGTTGCGCATCGAGGTCCGCCGTCTCCCGCGCCGCCACCAAGGTCACTTCTTGGGCAGGAATCGATGGCTTCAAGGTTCGGCGGCCCTCGTTCTCGCCCTCGCCATGCTCCTCGTTTTCATCCTCGTCCTCCACCCTCGGACGGAATACCAGGACAACGGCCCGCCCGGGTCGGCCGTCCGGCAGCGTCACGGCGTGAAAGGACAGGGCGCCCGTCGGCCCTGCCGGGCATTGCATGTCCCGCCGGCCCAGGGACGCTGACCGATCGAGGACCGAGCCGTCCGCGAGCCACATTTCGTAGTACGAAGGCCGGTCCGCCCGATGAAACTCCGGCACCTCCTGGTCGCTGAAATCGACCTCGATCTCCTTCGCGTCCTGCTTGACCGAGGCCGCGATCGCCCGGACCGTTGAGGCCAGCGACCCGTCGAAACTCCCTGTCAGCGCCCGCTCAATGGCCGCGTAAAGCACCACCGCGAAGACCGCCAGCACGAGCACCATCCCGCCGGTCGTCCACCCCAACAGCCGACGCTTCAGCGATCTCGTCATGGCGCCGCTCCCAGCACATAGCCCCGACCCCGCACCGTGTGAATCAGGGGGTGGCGCTTCGGCCGGTCGATCTTCTTTCGCAGGTACCCGATGTAAACGTCGACGACGTTGGAGACGGCCTCGGAGTTGAATTCGTACACGTGCTCCCAGATATCGGTGCGGCTGACCACCTCGCCCGCCCGCATGGCCAGGTACTCCAGCAGGACGTACTCCCGCGGCGTCAGGCGGACCTCCTCCTTGCCGCGCCACACGCGCTGCGTTGCCGTCTCGATCCGAAGATCCCCCACCGCCACCTGCGGGTTCTTCGTGCGGTACGCCCG
The DNA here is from genome assembly GCA_026387035.1 of Planctomycetota bacterium. Lineage (NCBI taxonomy): Bacteria > Pseudomonadati > Planctomycetota > Planctomycetota bacterium. The sequence continues at coordinate 2,040 of JAPLMM010000026.1, read as the reverse complement.
ACGCGCCAACGCCCGCACGCGAGCCAGCAGTTCCTCCAGCGCGAACGGCTTCACAAGGTAGTCGTCGGCCCCCAGGTTCAGCCCGCGCACGCGGTCGGCCACCGTGTCCTTGGCCGTCAGAATGAGCACGTGCGTCGCCCGGCCTTCCGCACGGAGCCGCCTCAACACCGTCAGCCCGTCCATCTTCGGCAGCATGAGGTCCAGGACTACCACGTCATAATCGTTGCCGCCGGCATACCAGAGGCCTTCTTCGCCATCGCCCGTCACGTCGACCGCAAAACCGGCCTCGCGCAGACCCTTGGCAACCGACTTCTGAAGCGGCAGGTAATCTTCCACAAGAAGAAGACGCATCGCCGGCCCCGCCATGTGTTCAGGCGCCGCCGGCGGGATAGCCAAACCTCACGCCGGCAAGAAACATTGTATCCCACGCCAACCCGCAACGCGGCGCCGCTCGGCGGCTCACGGCTTCAGATTCTCCGCCTTCACGAGCACGAAGTCCGCGTCCTTGAGCAGACCCACGCCGGCGGCGTACAACTTGTCCTCCGACCCGCGCTCCAGCGCGCTCGATTCCCGCGTCCGCAGACAGTTCTTGAACTCGCCGGCCGGCACCTTCATTTCGTCCGTCACGCTCACGACTTCCGCCCGGTCCATCGCCACCTTCGGCGCTATCTCCTGGCAGTACTTGTCGCCCACCTTCGGCTCGCCCGGCATCATCAGCCCGAATCTCGCCCCGTTCACTCCCGCCAGCCACGCGCCCCCGTGCCCCGTCACCTTGCCGTCCTTGTACGTGTCCACGTCCTCGCCGAAGTAATACACGTCGCCCGTCGTCTTATCGATGGCGAAATAGTTCCTCGACACCTCGGCCAACTTTCCGTTCTTCGTCTCGCGCTCCTCGACCACCCGCGTCTTCACCCCATCCACGACCTTGGTCTCATCGAGCACCGTGATCGTCAGCGTGTCCTTGCCGTCCTCGAACGTGAGGCGGCAACCCGGCTCCAGGCTGAAATACGGGTTTTTCCCCGCGTCCGCTAGGTTGGCCTTGTCCACCGGGAACGTGTCCCGCCAACCCCCTTCGCCCGCCTTCTCCGTCCCCTCGTCCCTGGCCCGGACCGCCGATCCCGCCAAGGCAAGGACCACGCACGCCATTCCCACCAGGATCCAGTGCATTCGTGACATGGCGAATCTCCTTCGTTCTGCTCGAACTTGCCCGAAACGCCGCCGACGGAGGTTCCGGCCGACGCCTCCGCCTGCCAAGCCAGTGGCGCCCGCCGACAATAAGACGCGCCGGATGAGAAAACCATGAGAAACCGCCGATTCCGCCCCCCTTGGCCCGTAGGGCGGTTGCGGAAGGCGAGTATGCGCCGTGTGCCGCCTCCCCGCCGACTTGTCCGCCGAAGCCCTGAGCCTGTCGCCCCTCGACCACGCTCCCTGTCGAGAGCCTTTGGGTCGAACGAGGGGCGACCCTGAGTGTGTCGAAGGGTCGAAGGGGCGAAGCTTGCCCGCCTTTGGCGGGGAGGGTTACGCGCGTCCGCGGGAAGTTATGCACATAAAGGTATGCACATGGCATGGATGGAAAGAGTGCGAAATAGGGCACCAAAACCGGTAAAAACCGCGCCAAAAACGCGAAAAAAGTCGAAAAAGGCACTAAATCCGCGCTAGCCCATCTTACCAATAGTACCCCGTCCGCCGAAAAATCACCCCGGACGCTAGCGCCAGGGCCAGTGGCCTCCAAAAAATCGCCCAAAATCCACCCCCAAAACCTCCTCCAAAAAGTTATCCACAATCGGCGGTTGACGTAAGTCGCGCTGCCGCAGGCACCCCGCTTGGGCAATCAGGCCGCCCGGGCCTTTTCAATCACCTCGTGGGCCGGTTCGCTCGTCTTTTGGGCGACGCCTTCGTATAATTAGCCGCAGAACCTGTCACAGCCGGGCCTGAGGAAAGGAACCCGATGCGGCGACTCCGTTCCACTCGGACGATGCTTCTCGGCCTGTTCTTGGTCGTCGGCTTCGCCTTGCCGGTGCGCGCCGCGATCACCAAGGG
>JAPLMM010000025.1 GCA_026387035.1 Planctomycetota bacterium | reverse complement strand
GAGGAACATCCGGAAGGACACGTGGCGGGCGAGATGCAGGCGGGGTACCGGCTGCACGACCAGACGCTCCGTCCGAGCCAGGTGGCGGTTTCGAGCGGCATGGCCGAGGAATCGACCGCACCCCAGGACGAGAACCGCCAGGGCGAGCCGGACGAAGACGACGCGAACGCAGCGGAAGACTAAGGGGACGAGGATGCCGACTTACGAGTACCACTGCGGGGCGTGCGGGCATCGGTTCGAACGATTCCAGTCGATTACGGCCGACCCGATCCGCGTGTGCCCGGCGTGCAAGAAGCGCAAGGTGCGCCGGCTTCTCGGGAAGGGCGGGGCGGTGCTGTTCAAGGGGTCCGGGTTCCATGCGACGGACTACCGCAGCGCATCTTACAAGGAAGCGGCCCGTAAGGAAAGCGGCGCGGGGAAGGGATCGGACGCGGGGAAGGGGTCGGACGCGGGGAAGAAGAAAGGCGCGGACGGCAAGCCGGGCGCGAGCAAGGACTAGGCCGAAGGAGCGGCCCATGGCCGAACAGTGCCGATACTGCAAACGCCGGCTGGACCAGGCGGACGCCCAGCACGCGCGCTACTGGCCGTTCTGCTGCGAACGGTGCAAGATGGCGGAACTGGGCCACTGGTTTGAGGGGCGGTACGTAATCGGCCGGCCGGTGGACCAGGTGGCCGACGACGCCGCGCTGAAGGCCCCGGCGCCGCCGAGCGGAACGTCCCGCCGGGGAGGGAAGCCCGGCGGCGGGTCGAATAGTTCTTGACACCGCCGCGCGGTCGGCACAAGATGGGGAGGTTGAAGCGTCCCGGCGTTTCGGCCGGGCCGTGCGGTCACCTGTCGGCGAGCCAGCGCAAGGAGGAGCCCATGTCCGAGGAAACGCACGAAATCCAGGCCATCAACTGGCGTCAGTGCTTCTCGTTCCAGGAGATTCTTCGGTCGTTCCGGATGGCGATCCATCCGACGAAACTTCTGCTGTGCCTCCTGGCGCTCGTGGCCACGGCTTGGGGGGCGTGGGCGGTGGACCAGATCCCCGGCGTCGGCCAGACGAACGTCGCCGTGATTGGCGCGGCCGACTTGAACCTGGACGGGCGGATCAGCCTGTGGGATAACCTCAACCACGTCCTCACGAAAACCCTCTGGGGCACCTGGGCGCTGCCCTACGTCGGGGCGAAGACCTGGGACGACTTCTTCACGTTCCTGATGACGCCGGTGAGCGCGGCCAAGGAACTGGTGCTGCTGGCGGTGGCTTACTGGGAAGAGACGCCGTGGTTCGCCCTCGTGAACACGATCATCGGCCTGGGGATATGGGCGTTCATCGGCGGGGCGGTGACGCGAATGGCGGCGGTGCGGATCGCCCGCGAGGAGAACCTCCCCCTGAAGCGGGCCCTCGCCTTCTCGTGCCGAAAGTGGCCCAGCATCGTCTCCAGTCCGCTCATTCCGTTCGGCGTGCTGGTGCTCGTGGCCTTGGGCGTCGGCCTCGTGACGGGCTTCGCGCTGATGGTCCCGTACGCGGGCGAAGTGGTGGTGTCGCTCCTGTTCGGCCTGACGCTCATGATGGGCCTGGTGATGGCGCTGATCTTCGTGGGCGGGGCGTTCAGCGTGGGGCTCCAGTGGCCGACGATCGCCGCCGAAGGCTCCGACGCCTTCGACGCCATCAGCCGAAGCGTCGCCTATATCTCCAGCCGGCCCTGGCGGTACCTCTTTTACACGGTCTTCAGCGCGGTGTACGGCTGCCTGACGTTCATCTTCGTCAAGTTCGTGGCGTTCCTGACGCTCCGCCTGACGCACGAGGCGGTGAGCACGTTCACGTGGAACTGGCACGAGGCGGGCGACAAATTGCCCCGGATCTGGGCCGTTCCGACCATGGCGAATCCGTGGCCGGCGGCGGGCGGCGAACCCTGGGCCTCGACCGACGCCTTCGCGACCGTCCTCATCAGCCTCTATGTCTGGATTGTCCTGGGCCTCATGGTTTCGTTCCTTATCTCGTTCTTCTTCTCGTCGCAAACCGTCATCTACTTCCTCCTCCGTAAGATCGTGGATGCGACCGATATGGAAGAGGTCTACGTGGAAGAGTCCGAAGAGGAGGAACTCCCGATCGGCGAGAAGGCCGAGGGGCCGAAGCCGGCCAAGTTTGAAGAGGCCGAAGAGGGGAAATCCGAGTAGCCGCCGGCACAGTAGGGGACAGGCGGGCCGGGGCGTGCTGGGGATTGACGACCGATGGCAGGGTTTTGCCCGGATCGACATTTTCTCGCCGCTGGAGGTGATTGCCTATGAAGACCAAGACGTTTGATTGCGTGGCGATGAAGCGGCGCGGCGCGGCACGCGTCTACGAACAGACCAAGAACATGACGCACCGAGAACTGTTGGCTTTCTGGAAATCCCGGTCGGCCCTTCTGAGGCGTTCAAAAATCGCAGCCGGCAAATGATCTTCTCTTGGCCGGACAAGTCGAAGGGACCGATGAGGAGAAACTCCCGGTCGGTGAGAAGACAGAGGTGGCGGGCGAAGGATCCTAGGCGAACGCGAAGTTGGTGAAATCATCCGAAGGCCGGCGCTCGAACGGGCGCCGGCCTTTTTGTCGGGCCGAGCCGCTTTCCCCCGACGCGGTCAAGGGGCATGCGCTCGGTTCTACTCGCCGTTCTCCGGCGTCTTCTCCTGGTCCGCCTGTTGGCGCTGAGCCTTGGCTTGCCGCCTTCCTTCCGCTTGGCGGCGCTCATCTTCCGCCCGGCGTTGAGTCTCCGCTTGGCGGCGCTGATCTTCGGCCTTGCGTTGATCTTCCTGCTGTTGGCGCTGAGCCTCGGCTTGACGTTGAGCCTCGGCTTGGCGGCGTTCGCCTTCGGCCCGGCGTTGAGTCTCCGCTTGGCGCTCAGTTTCGGCCTTGCGCTGAGTCTCGGCTTGGCGGCGCTCACCTTCCGCCCGGCGCTGAGTCTCCGCTTGGCGCTCAGTTTCGGCCTTGCGCTGAGTCTCGGCTTTGCGTTGATCTTCCTGCTGTTGGCGCTGAGCCTCGGCTTGACGTTGAGCCTCGGCTTGGCGGCGTTCGCCTTCGGCCCGGCGTTGAGTCTCCGCTTGGCGCTCAGTTTCGGCCTTGCGCTGAGTCTCGGCTTGGCGGCGTTCGCCTTCGGCCCGGCGTTGAGTCTCCGCTTGGCGCTCAGTTTCGGCCTGGCGCTGAGTCTCGGCTTGGCGTTGATCTTCGGCCTTGCGCGGAGATTCCTGTTGTTGGCGCTGAGCCTCGGCTTGACGCCTTCCTTCCGCTTGGCGGCGCTCACCTTCGGCCTGGCGCTGGGTCTCGGCTTTGCGTTGATCTTCGGCCTTGCGCTGAGATTTCTGTTGTTGGCGCTGAGCCTCGGCTTGACGTTGAGCCTCGGCTTGGCGGCGCTCACCTTCGGCCCGGCGCTGAGTCTCCGCTTGGCGCTCAGTTTCGGCCTGGCGTTGAGTCTCCGCCTGGCGGCGTTGATCTTCGGCTTTGCGTTGAGATTTCTGTTGTTGGCGCTGGTCTTCCGCTTGGCGGCGCTGATCCTCAACCTGGAGGCGCTGCTGTTCGGGGCGGCGCTGATCCGCTTCGACGTAGGGCGGGTTGGGCAGTTGAGGTGCGGGGTCTGCAACCCGTCCAGGCGCTCTGCGAGGATCGTTCGTCCGAGGCCGAAAGACGGGGATCGCGTCCGGGCGACGGGGTGTCTGGCGGAACTCCTGGGGCGTGCGGACCTCGTAGACATGGGTGCGCGGCACGGGACGGCCGACAATCCTTTCGACATCGGCCCGCGGAATGCTGCGGTTCACCGGGCGGCCCCCGACGTTGACGATGTTCGTCACGTTCTTCGTGACGCGGATGACCGTGACGTTTGTGGAAGGCGCCATGGCGTGGCTGTGGGGCGGTTCGAGGAAATAGCGCTCGGGGACGAAGCACCAGGCCGCCACCTCGATGGCGTCGAGGTCGTCGGGGCCGAAGCGAAAGCCGACGCCAACCGACCAGTGGACCCTGGGCGGAAGCGGCGCCCAGCCGATGTACCCGCCGCCCCGGCGCCAGGCTACCCAAGCCGGTCCCCACTCCGTGCCCGGCACCCACACCCAACCGTACGGCCCGTCCCAGACCCACCGGCCGTAATGGAACGGGATGTAGCCCCACGGCCAGTCCGATACCCACACCAACCCGTACTCGTCCGTATCGACCCAATGGCCTCGCGTATAGGGTTGCCAGTCCGCGGGCACGCCCCGCGGGCGCCACACGTGGCCGTAGGCGGGATGTTCGCTCCAGGTGCCGTATGCCGACAGTTCTGTGTAGATGACCTCGATGCTCACGTCGAGCGGCGGCGCGGGCGCAGCGGCGACATAGGGCGGAGGACTTCTGTAATTTCCATAGACTCGGGTTGAGCCAGGGCGGCAACCCGCCGCTGCGAGGGCCAAGACCGCGGCGGACCCGAGGATCCGATGCGCGAGGCGTTTCATGGCCGGCCTCCTTTCGATGGGCATTCCCGGCCTGTCGACCGCCTTTCGCCGGGCTCATGCCTCTGCCCGTTCAGACGAACGGCCCGGGGGATTATTCTATTGCTGAAATTATTGCGCGCGCGATACTAATTTTTCCCGAGGCTTCGGCCTCGGTGCGAGGCGCCCGTCAAAGTCGAAGAGGCCGAAGAGCAGGGGCCCGCAGAAACAACTTGATGCCCTAATAGTTTTAGTGACGCGGTGACGTAGTGACGCAGTGACGGAGGCGGAGTTTGCCTTTTCCTCGTGGGGTGCCTCTGGATTCAGCGGGGTGCTAGCCGACGGTTTGCCGCCAAACGGAAAACGGCGCGAGGTACTTTGCGGCGCCTACGTCACTCCGTTACTTCGTCACTCCGTTACTCGTCAGACTCTCTCGAACGGCTCGTAGAGCCGCTGAAACTCGGCCTGGGCGAAGCGGTCGGTCATGCCCGCGATGTAGTCCGAGATGGCCCGCTCGAGGCCTTCCTCCTTCGCGCGCTTCTGGTAGGC
>JAPLMM010000024.1 GCA_026387035.1 Planctomycetota bacterium | reverse complement strand
GGGGAGGTCTTCGTCGACGAAGGCGCCGGCGAGGTACTGGCGGTCGGCGTGGATGGAGCCGGTGACGAGCGTGATGGTGCCGGGCGAGTCGCCGATGGCCTCGGAGGCGTTCGTCAGGAGGTTCATGACAACCTGGCGGATTTGCGTGGCGTCGGCGAGGATGGGCGGCGAGTCGGGGGCGAGGTGGAGGTCGAGGGCGACGTGTCGCGGGATGGAGACGCGCAGGAGGTCGGCGGTGTCGCGCACAAGGTCGGAGAGGTTGGCCGCCACAATCTGGAACTTCCCTTTGCCGGAGTAGGCGAGGAGTTGGTTCGTCAGGTCGCGGGCGCGGAGGGCGGCCTGTTCGATCTGTTCGCAGTACGGCCGGAGGGGGGAGTCGGGGGGCATTTCCAGATGCGCCAGGCCGGCGTTTCCGAGGATGCCGACGAGGAGGTTGTTGAAATCGTGGGCGATGCCGCCCGCCAGGACGCCAAGGCTCTCGAGTTTCTGTGCGTCGCGGACTCTCGCTTCGAGCCTGCGCCGTTCCTCCTCCGCACGCCGCAGTTCCGTAATGTCGAGTGCGACTTCGACGGCGCCGGCAATGTTCCCCTCCGCGTCGCGAAAGGGATACCCCTTGATGAACCAGTACCGCCCGTCCTCCGACGGGAGTTCCGCTACCCCGGCCTCTCCGGTCTCAAGGGCCTTGTGAACGGGGCAGCCGGGGCACGGCTCGGTGCGGGGGTGAAACACGGTGTAGCACAGACGTCCGACGAGTTGGTCGGGCGTCGCGCCGACGTACTCCGCCACAGCGCGGTTGGCCCAGATGATGCGGTGGCGGGTGTCCTGGAAGAGGACCTGCTCGGCGACGCTGGAGAGGATGAGGTCTTTTTCGCGTTCGGATTTGCGGAGGGCTTCCTGGGCGCAGCGTTGCTCGGTGACGTCGTGAGCGACGATCTGGGCCGCCGGCCGGCCCTGCCATTCGATCGGCTGCCCACGAACCTCGACCCAGGACACTGAACCGTCGGGGCGGGCAATGCGGTCCAACGCAACGCCCACCAGGGCCGCCGCCGCCTCGTTGGCGTGGACGACCCGGCCGTCGGCGACAATGGCGATGGCGTCCAGGCTCTGCTCGAAGAGCGTGCGGTAGCGCTGTTCGCTCTCGCGGAGGGCTTCCTCGGCGAGGACGCGCTCGGTGACATCGCGCCCGACCCCCTGGTACTCGACCACCCGGCCCGCCGAATCGAACAGCGCCCGGTTCGTCCACTGCATCCACCGGATCTGGCCGCCGGGGACGATGACGCGATGCTCATGGGTCGCAAGAGGCTGGTCCGGCGTCAGGGAGGCGAAGTGGTCGGCGACGCGCTCCTGGTCCTCGGGCGGAATGAGAGGCATGAACGACTGGCCGACGACTTCCTCGCGCCGCTTGCCGAAATAGCGGCAATAGGCGTCGTTGACGAAAGTGATTCGGCCGTCGGGAAGCCACCGGCAGATGAACTCCGCCTGCTGTTCGACGACCGCGCGGTACTGGGCCTCGGACCGTCGGAGGGCCTCGAGTTCTTCGAGGAGTTGGGCCTTGGTCTTTCCTGTATCCTGCATCGGCATCCCCCACCCTTCGAGATACATTATACACGCCGGCGGCTACTCCACAAGTTCCAGCATCTTGTCGTAGAAGGTGCGGTAATCGTCGCGGCCGGCCGACTTCAGCATCGCCATGGCGGCGCGCGGGTGCTGATTCAGGATGCCGGTGATCACGTAGGGAATCATGTAGCCCCACTCGATTTCTTTCTGGAGCGGCATGACGGTGTGGACGACGCAGTCGAGGACGGGGCGGATGTTGAACTTCGGGTTCTTGAGGAACCCGAGGAGGAGTTCCGTGGGGCAGTTGCCGGCGGCCCGGCCAAGGCCGTAGATCGTCCCATCGAGAAAGTTGGCGCCCTTGATGATGCCCTCGACGGTGTTGGCGAAGGCGAGTTGCTGGTTGTTGTGGAAGTGGACGCCGACCTCAATCCCCTCGCCCAGGATGCGTTTGTACTTTTCGACGAAGAAGTCCACCTGCTCGGAATAGAGGGCTCCGAAGGAATCGACGACGTAGCAGGCGGCGATGCCGGTCTCCTCGCGGATCTGTTCCAGCGCGGGGTCCAGGTCGAAGTCCGGTTCCGTCGAGATGGACATGATGTTGATGGTCGTCTGGTAGCCCTTCGCCCGCGCCGCGTTCTCGATGGCGATCGCCTTGTCAATGTCCTTGACGTACGTGGCGACGCGGACCGTGTCCACGACCGAGTCCTTCTTTTCCAAAAGGTCCTCCGCCGAGGCCTTGTGGGCGTCCTGCATGACGGCGATCTTTGTGCCGGGGTTTTCGATGCCGTCGGTCGCCCGCCTGAGGTCTTCCTCGTCGCAGAACCGCCAGGGGCCGAACTCGTCAGGGGAGAACATCTCTTTGGAGTTGCGGTACCCCAGTTCCACGTAATCGATGCCCGCCTCGCAGCACGCGCGATAGACGGCCCGGACGGTCTCCAGGCTGAAGTGCGAATCGTTCGCCAATCCGCCGTCGCGGATGGTGCAATCGAGAACCTTAATCTGTGGTCGAAACATGCTCACTCCTTTGCTCGGGTCCGCCGCCGCGGCTGGTCCCGGGTGCTTGCCTCGCCAGACCGCCAGGCCTGGGCCACGGCTTCGGCCACGGCCGCGTGGGCAGCCGCGTCGAGGATAGACGGCAGCAGAAGGCCCTCCGTGGCCTGCCCTGCGATGGCCTT
>JAPLMM010000023.1 GCA_026387035.1 Planctomycetota bacterium | reverse complement strand
TGGACTTCTGGAACGACGGGGCCCTCGTGGGCGGGTGCATGGCGGGCGGGCGGTACTACGTCCACATCAACGTGCACGGCGACGTGGAGCCGTGCGTCTTCGCCCAGTTTGCCGTGGACAACATCCGCGCGAAGTCGCTCCACGAGGTGCTCGACAGCCCGTTCTTCCGTCGAATTCGCGCCCGCCAGCCGTATTCGGACAACTATCTGAAACCGTGCATGATCATCGACCACCCGCACGTGCTGCGCGAGGTGGTGCGGGAATCGGGCGCGCGGCCGACGTACGAAGGGGGCGACGCGCTCCTGAGCCAGGCGGCCGACGGCCTCGACGAGTACGCCCGCCGGTGGGGCGAACTCGCCGACGCCGAGTGGGTCGCCGAAGGCTCCGCCGACCTGGAGAAGGCCGACCGGTTCCGCCTGGCCCAATAGGCGGCTGGAAAAGACCGAAGGTCAGAAAGGTGCGCGGTGTGACTATTTTTTCTGGCATGGTGTTGGCGCAGGGTAGTTAGGAGGCGGCTTCAGCCGCCTTGGCGCCGCGTGAGCGGCGAGTAGACCGGGGCTTTTAGCCCCGGTTCGCAAGCGCGCCAAGACAGCCTGATGTTTTTTCTTTTTCCTCTCCGCCCCGCTTTCAGCGGGGCGGAGAGGGAAAAGAAAAGGAAAGGGAAGGCGGCGGCCGGTCACCCCGCCATAAAATGGCGGGGCTAAACCCCGCTAACGCGGGGCCAAGGCCCATGAATGGGCCTAACAGCCCCGCCGTCGCCGACCCTGCTCTGCGAAGCCCGCTACGCAGGGCGAAGCAGAGGGCTATGGCGGGCAGGCACAGCCAGTCACATCCCCCCTGCCAGGGGCGCGCCGGGACTCAGGGCGGCGCCTTAGGATCGGGGCTCGAATGGCGTGCGGGAGCGGGTGGGCGGTGATCTGCGCCACACACGACCTGCTGGAACTGTTCAGGAGCGGAAAGGCAATCTGGAATTGAGCGAGCGAAAGGAGGGAACGGCGCTCACGCGGGGGGGAAAAATTTACGGTTTTCTGGCTTGACTTGCCCCCCCCCGCAACTAGGATGTCTGCCATTGTTGCGTTTCGACCGGTTCGAAGCCGCGTTCATTGTGAACCGGCGACCGGTCGGGGATTTTCGTGCAACATGTTCTCATCTCACACACGGAGCCGTCCATGAAACAAAGCAGACGTTACGTTTTAGGGTATGCCGTCATTGCGGCCCTTGGCGGGTTGCTGTTCGGGTTCGACACGGCGGTGATCTCCGGCGCGGAACAGAAACTTCAACAACTGTTCCGGCCGTACGAGGGCATAACCGCGAATGCGCAGGCGATCTGGCACGGGTTCCTGGTCTCGAGCGCGTTGATCGGCACGATCATCGGCGCCATCGCGGTGGGCAAGCCGACGGACAGATTCGGCCGGCGCACCGTGATGTTCTGGCTGGCCGTGCTGTATTTCGTTTCGGCCGTGGGCAGCGCGTTGGCGTGGGATTGGTACTCGTTCGTGATTTTCCGCTTTATAGGGGGCCTGGGCGTCGGGGGTGCGTCGGTCGTTTCACCGATGTACGTCGCCGAGATATCGCCGGCGAAAATTCGCGGCCGGCTGGTGGCCCTGGTCCAGTTCAACATCGTCTTGGGTATTCTGCTGGCTTTTTGCTCCAACTTCATCCTCGGGTCGCTGGGCCTGGGTGAACTGGAGTGGCGGTGGATATTCGGCGTGGAGGCGTTTCCGGCGGCGGCGTGGTTCCTGTTGCTGTTCCTGGTGCCGCGCAGTCCGCGCTGGCTGTTGGCCAAAGGACGGGAAGACGAAGCCCGGACGGTGCTGCGGCTGGTGGGGACGGATGCGGCCGACGAATCGGTCGAGGTGGAAATCGTCGCGATCAAGCAGTCGCTGGATATCGAGCGGCACAGTTTGCGTGAGCCGTTCTTCCAGGCCAAGTATCTCAAACCGATCCTGCTCGCTGTTGCGATCGCCGCCTTCAACCAACTCAGCGGGATCAACGCGATCCTGTACTACTCCAAGCGCATCTTCGAGAGCGCCGGGTTCGGGGGGAGCGCCAGCCTGCTGAACTCGGTCGGACTGGGGACGGTGAACCTGATCTTCACGATGGCCGCCCTGGCGGTGATCGACCATTTCGGCCGCAAGAAACTGATGATCTTCGGTTCGGTCGGCTATATCCTCAGCCTGGGCGTCACGGCGGTGACGTTCTATACCCAAAGTCAGATGGTCGAGAATGAAGGCGGCCAGATGGTGCGCCAGATCACCAGCAGCGGCGGGATGATCGTGTTCGTCAGTCTGCTGGTGTTCATTGCGGCGCACGCCTTCGGTCAGGGCGCGGTGATCTGGGTGTTCATCAGCGAGATTTTTCCCAACCGGGTGCGAGCGCGTGGCCAGGCGTTGGGCAGTTTCACGCACTGGATTTTTGCGGCGGTGATCTCACAGAGTTTCCCGATGATCGCCGAAATTTCCGGCGGCCACATCTTCGCCTTCTACGGTTTGTGCATGGTCGGCCAGTTGCTGTGGGTGATCTTCATCATGCCGGAAACCAAGGGCGTGCCGCTCGAAGAGATTCAGAAGAAATTAGGGATTGCCTGATGCCGAAAACGTTTTCGAACCGGCCGCCCATCGCGCCGATTGTCGTCGGTCTCGGCGAAGTGTTGTGGGACGTGTTTGACGACGAGGCGCGATTCGGCGGCGCGCCGGCCAACTTTGCCTCGCACGCCGCCGCCCTGGGCGCGCAAGCGTGGGTGGTCAGCGGCGTCGGGCAGGATCCGCTGGGCGACCGCGCGTTGGACCATCTTGTGGCCCATGGTGTGCGGATCGACACCGTCGCCCGTATTCCGCAGGCGCCCACCGGGTCCGTTCAGGTCCGACTCGATGGCCACGGCTCTCCGCACTTCACGATCCACCGGCATGTGGCCTGGGATTATATTCCCTGGACGGAGGCGACGGCGGATCTGGCGCCGCGTGCGGAGGCCGTCTGCTTCGGCACCCTGGCGCAGCGCGAAGAAGAGTCGCGCCGCACGATCCAGCGGTTCCTGGATGCCACCCGGCCGAATTGTCGGCGTGTGTTCGATGTGAACCTGCGCCAGGACTTTTACGATCGATCCGTGATTGAACAGTCGCTGCGGCGGTGCAACGTGCTGAAGTTGAGCGACGAAGAGTTGCTGGTGCTGGCGCGCTTGTTCAATCTGGACGAAGCATCGGATGCGGCACAACTGGAACAACTGATTGAGCGATTTGATCTGCAATTGGCGGTTCTGACGCTTGGCGGCCGCGGCGCGACCCTGAAGGATCGATCCCAGACGGTCTCGGTTCAGGCGGAACCGGTACAGGTCCGCGATACCGTCGGTGCGGGCGATGCATTCGCCGCGACGGTAACGATGGGCCTGTTGGCGGATTGCGATCTGAGGGCGATCGCAGAACACGCGTGTCGCGTAGCCGGCTACGTCTGCTCGCAAGACGGGGCGGTGCCGATCTTGCCGCCGGAGTTATGTCGATTACCGGTCACGGACGCGCGCTGAACCAACGGACCACCCATTGCGAACGGCACAATACGCGCCCGCCCCCAAAGGGGTCCAACATGAACAGGGACGAGGCGGGCGGCTAAATGTGAACGGCACGCTAAGCCGCCCCGAAGGGGTCCAACGACGAGCAGGGACAAGCGACACAGTCACTCGCCCTTTTCCTCTTTTTTCTCGCCCTTTTCCTTTTCTTCCCACTTGAGGGGCTCGACGACCTTGCCGTCGGCGGCGACGGTGATTTCGCCTTCCTTGCCGTCCTTCTTCAGTTCGGCCTCATAGACGATTTTGGCCTTGTCGAGTTTGACGAGTTGGGCGGGCTTGTCGGCCTCGGCCTTTTTGATTTCAGCGCGGATCTCAATCTTCTTAACTTCCTCAATTTTGGCGTCGGGGTCGGCGGCCTGGACCGCCTGGAGGACGGCCTCCGGCGCGTCCTTCTGGGCGATCTCGGTCTCAATTTCGACGAGCGTGCCGTCGGGAGCGACCTCGACTTCCATCTCCGCGTCGTCCTGCTCGAGTTCAACCTCATAGAGGGTCACGCCCTCTTCCTCTTCGACCTTGACTTCCTCAATCTTGGCCTTGGGGAAGGCGGCCTTGACAGCATCGGCGGCCGCGGGAGGAAGTTCGACCTTGGCCTCTTCCTTGCCCTTGGCTTTGCCCCCGGCGCCCTCATTCTCGCCTGTGCAGCCCGCGACACCAAGGAACAGGATGGCAGCAACCATGCAACCCATCAGCACCCCATATCGTCGCATCATGGCCCATCTCCGTTCGATTGCCCTGGTTTCATCCCGCCACCCCGGCAGGTTGCCGCGCCCGGGGGCAACGGCCGGGCGCACCGTACAAATGAATTATGCTAGCAGGGGCGGGCCGGCAAGTCACCAGAAATCCGGCGGGAAGGGGGAGGAAGGATTGCGGATTTCGGATTGCGGATTGAAAAGCGAACGGCGCGCGGGAGGCCGGCGGTCGCCACCCCGCCACGGCGGGTGTGGCGAGCGGGCATGCCTTTTTAGGTTGACGGTGAGGGCGAAGGGGGCTAAATTGGGGCGTTTCCGGGGGAAAGTATGCGCCAAGCCCGTTCGCGGAAGGACCGCCGAACGGCCGGAAAACGGGGATCCGCATGAGCCTCGAAGCGATTCGAAAGAAGATAGACGAGATCGACCTGGACCTCGTCCGGCTGATGAACGAGCGGGCGAGGTTGGCGGTCGAGATCGGGTGCCTCAAGCGTGAGGCGGGTCAGAACGCGGCGTACGCGCCGGAACGTGAGCGGGAGGTTCTGGAGCGTGTGGCGTCGGCCAGCGCGGGCCCGCTCCGGGAGGCGACTCTGCGGGCGATCTGGAAGGAGTTGATGAGCGGGAGCCTGGCGCTGGAGATGCCGGCGAAGGTGATGTACCTGGGCCCGGAGGGGAGTTTCAGCCACCTGGCGGCGCTGGAGAAGTTCGGGCGGAGCGTGGACCTGGCGGCGGTGCGCGACATTGCGAGCGTGTTCGACGGCGTGTCGCGCGGCCTGGCGGACTACGGTCTCGTGCCGGTCGAGAACACGACGGGCGGCGCGGTGCGCGACACGATGGAATGTTTCCTGGGGGTGCAGGGGCCGGTGAAGATCTGCGCGGAGATGGCGATGCCGGTCCACCAAAACCTGCTGGGCAAAACGGCCGACCTCGCGAAGGTGTTGAAGGTGTACTCGAAGCCCCAGGTCTTCGACCAGTGCCGGGGCTGGCTGAGCCAGAACCTGGCGCACGCGGACCAGGTGGCGGTGGATTCGACGGCGGAGGCGGCGCTGTTGGCGGCGAAGGTGCGCGGAACGGCGGCGATTGCGTCCGCCATGGCCGCGGAACTTTACGGCCTGGCGGTGCTGGCGCCGGCGATCGAGGACAATCCGCAGAACCAGACGCGGTTCCTCGTCCTGGGGCGAGAGAACCCGAAGCCGACAGGACGCGACAAATCGTGCCTCCTCTTCAGCACCGCGCATAAGGCGGGGGCGCTCGTGGAAGTGCTGGACATATTTCGCCGGCACGGAGTGAACATGACGAAGATCGAGTCGCACCCGGCGCCCGGAAAATCGTGGGAATACTACTTCTTCGTGGACATCGAGGGGCACGGGGACGACGAGCCTGTGCGCGAGGCGCTGGAGGAGGCGAAGGCGCACACGCGCGAGTTGCGCGTGCTGGGGTCGTTCCCCGTAATGGTGAGCGCAGGATGAACTGGGCGGGCGGCATGATCATCGTTCTGAAGGCCAACGCGAGCGACGTCGAGGTCCGAGCGGTCATCGAGCGGATCGAGCAGATGGGCCTAAAGGCCCACATGTCGCGCGGCGAGTTCCGGACGATCATCGGGGCGATCGGCGACGAGGCGAAGTTGCGGCCGGAGTCGGTGGCGGTGCTGGCGGGCGTCGAGTCCGTCATGCCCATCATGAAGCCCTACAAACTCGCCAGCCGGGACTTCCACGCCGAGGACACCGTCGTCGAGGTCCGCGGCCGCAAGATCGGCGGCAAGCACCTGGCGGTGATCGCGGGCCCCTGCTCTGTCGAGAGCGAGGAGCAGGTGCGCCTGGTGGCGAAGCGAGTGGCGGCGGCGGGGGCGGCGTTCCTCCGGGGCGGCGCCTTTAAGCCGCGAACCAGCCCTTACAGTTTTCAGGGCCTGGGGCTGGAGGGCCTCAAGATCCTCCGCGACGTGAGCCGGGAGACCGGCCTGCCCGTCGTGACGGAAGTGATGGACGCGCGGCAAATGGAACTCGTGGCGGAGTACGCCGACGTCCTGCAAATCGGCGCGCGGAACATGCAGAACTACGCCCTCCTGACGGAGGTCGGCCACTCGGACAAGCCGGTCCTCCTCAAGCGCGGGCCGGCAGCGACCGTCGAAGAACTCCTCATGAGCGCCGAGTACATCCTCTCGGAAGGGAACCGGAACGTCGTCCTGTGCGAGCGCGGCGTCCGCGGGTTCGACAAGAGCACCCGCTACACGCTGGACCTGGCGGCCGTGCCGAACGTCCAGGGCGTCTCGCATCTGCCGATCATCGTCGACCCGAGCCACGCGACCGGCCGGCGCGACCTGGTGGCGCCGATGGCGTTGGCGGCGGTGGCGGCCGGGGCGCACGGCCTCATGATCGAGGTCCATCCGAACCCGGAGAAGGCCCTGAGCGACGGGCCCCAGCAACTCGTGCCGGACGAGTTCGACGCGATGATGAAGGCCCTCGTGCCGATCGCCAAGGCGGTCGGACGCACCCTGGAGACCGACGCGAAGGTCTAGCCGCTTGCGGCTTAGCGGCCGTTTGCCGTCCAAGTTTTTGCGCGGCGGGTCGGGAGACCTGCCGCGCGAAGGAAGGAACACGGATGCGAAAGCCGTTCATCTGCGGCAACTGGAAGATGAACACGGACCGCGCGGGCGCGGTGGCGCTGGCGAAGGCGACGGCGAAGACCGCGGCCGGGGTGCGGGGCGTCGAGGTCGGCGTGTGTCCGCCGGCACCGTACCTGGAGGCCGTCGTCGCAGCGGCGAAGGGCTCGCCGCTCGTCGTCGGCGGCCAGAACATGTACTTCGAGCGCGAAGGCGCGTTCACCGGCGAAGTGGCCGGACCCATGCTCAAGGACCTCGGGTGCCGCTGCGTCATCCTCGGCCACAGCGAGCGGCGGCACATTTTCGGCGAGACGGACGAGGTGGTGGCGAAGAAGGTGCGTGCGGCGTTCTCTTTCGGCCTCGTGCCGATCCTCTGCGTCGGAGAACTCCTGGAGGAGCGCGACGCGGGACGAACCGAAGAGGTCGTTCGCCGCCACGTCACGAGCGGCTTCGAGGGTCTCGCGAAGGGCGAGGCGCGCCAGGTCGTCGTCGCGTACGAGCCGGTCTGGGCCATCGGAACCGGCCGGACCGCCACGCCCCAGCAGGCCCAGGACGTGCACGCGTTCATCCGCCGCCTGCTGGCGGACCTGTACGGCGCGGACCTCGCGCAGGCGGTGCGGATCCAGTACGGCGGAAGCGTGAAGCCGGAGAACACGGCCGACCTGATGCGCGAGGCCGACATCGACGGCGCGCTGGTCGGCGGCGCGAGCCTCAAGGCCGACGGGTTCGCGAAAATCGTCGCCGAAGGCGC
>JAPLMM010000022.1 GCA_026387035.1 Planctomycetota bacterium | reverse complement strand
CCCTCGCGCTGGCCAAGACGAAACTCGAGGGTCTGGCGGCCCGCAAGTCGTCTGCGCAGATTTCGCAGGCCATCCTGGAAATCCGGGGGCTCGTGGACCAGTCGGTGCACGACACGCGGTCGCTCCTGTTTGACCTCAGCCCGGTGGCCCTGTACGAACTGGGCTTCGAGCCGGCCGTCGAGTCCCTCCTGGACCGCATCCAGGCGGCCCACCGCCTCGCCACCCGGTTCCGGACCGACGGACTTCCCAAGCCCATGACGAACGACGTGCGGGTGGTCCTGTTCCGCGGCGTCCGCGAGGTCGTCCAGAACGTCGTCAAACACGCCCAGGCCCGGAGCGTGGGCGTTTCCGTCGGTCGCGAGGACGAGACGGTCCTCGTCGAGGTTCAGGACGACGGCGTGGGGTTCGACGCCGAGAAAGCCCTCTCGGTTCACGACGAGGCCGGGGGTTTCGGCCTCTTCGACGTGCGCGAACGCCTCGACTACCTGGGCGGAAGCCTCACAATCCAGTCCGAGCCGGGCAAGGGAACCACCGCTACCCTGCGAGCGCCGCTGGTGCAGGAAAAGGCCTGCCCTGAAGGAATGAGCCATGGCGATTCGAGTGCTTCTGGCTGACGATCATCAACTGTTCCGGCAGGGCATGCGCTCCATGCTTGCCAACGACGCGGGGATCGAGGTCATCGGCGAGGCCGAGAACGGCCGCAGCGCCGTCGAACTGGCCCGCCAACTGGTTCCCGACGTCATCGTCATGGACATCAGCATGCCGGACCTGAACGGCATCGAGGCAACGCGCCAGATCGCGGCCCGCGCCCCGCGGACGCGGGTCCTGGCGCTCTCGATGCATTCGGACCGGCGGTTTGTCACCGGCATTCTCGCGGCCGGCGCCGCGGGCTATCTCCTGAAGGACTGCGCGTTCGACGAACTCTGCCGCGCCATCCACGCCGTGGCGAAGAAGCAGGTGTACCTGAGCCCGGCGGTGGCGGGCGAGGTGGTCGACGCCCACGCCCGCGGAAGCGAGGGCGCTGCTTCGCAACCCCTGAGCGACCTGACGTCCCGCCAGTTAGAGATCCTCCAACTCATGGCCGAGGGACGGGCCACCAAACAGATCGCCGCCCGCCTCCACGTCAGCACCAAGACCGTGGACACCCACCGCCACGAAATCATGACCAAACTGGACCTCCACAGCATCGCGGAACTGACGAAGTTCGCCGTCCGCGAGGGGCTGACAGACCTGGAGCGCTAGGCTGGAACGACGAACCGGAGAACTGCGGAACAAGGAACGGCGAATGGCGAAGGGAAAGGCACAGACGGGACGCCCGTTCGACTTGGAGGAGCGATCGATTGCTTTTGCCGGCCGGGGCGTCGAGGTGGTGAGCGCCTTGCCCAAGACGCAGGTCGGCAAACACCTGGGCGGTCAACTGCTGCGCAGCGGAACGTCGCCGATGGCCAACTATGCGGAGGCCCAGGGGGCAGAGTCGCGCAACGATTTCGTTCACAAGATGAAAGTCTGCCTGAAGGAACTCCGCGAGACGCTGGCGTGGCTGAAACTGATTCAGAGGCGGCGCCTGGCGGGCGGCCCGGAGAAAATGGAAGCAATCGTGACAGAGTGCAACGAGTTGGTTTCGATTTTCGTGGCTTCTGTGAATACGGCCCGCGAGTGTCGCAAGGCATGAGAGGGGAACGCGGCGCCGTTTTTCACTTCGCCGGTCACCGTTCCTTGTTCTTCGGTTCGACATTCGCCGTTTTGCGAAAGCCGTCCAGGAAAGCAAATCAGGGATTTCGAACCCCAGATTCAGGGAAAACCCCTATGGCGTCGCGTACCGAAAGGACCGATACTCCGATTCCGATTACGGGTGAGCGAACCGAGGGCAGGAGGTCCGGGCATCAGTGATCCTCGTCCACGCTGGGAAGCGACGAAGAGATCGGCAAGCCGCCCCCTGCCCCCGGTTCGCATAACCTTGCGGCGCCTGTGACGGAACGCCGTCACAGGGACCCGCTGAAAGCGGGCGCCTCGGGGGCCTATGGGACGATAATGGATAGCGGCGTGCAGGCAAGCCCTTTCTTCCCCCCCGCGCTGGGGTGGGATGAAGGAAGCGCCGGGCCCGAACGGCTGGCGCTTCCCGTTTTCTTGCGGCACCGGGCGATTCCTTGACCCCCTCGGCGGCGTGTGGTAGCGTACGGGCTCAACTTCGCAAGCGAAAGGAGGCCGTGCGTGAGCCAGACGCTTGTGGGACTCATCGGCGGGACGGGCATCGGCGAAGCCCTGACGGAAGGGGCGAAGGGCAAGCGCGTCGAGGTGGACACGCCGTTCGGCAGCCCGTCGGGACCGATCCTCGTGTCGGAAGTGGGCGGCCAGCGCGTGGCGATCCTGGCGCGCCACGGACCGGGCCACCGCTTCAATCCGTCCCAGGTCCCCTACCGCGCGAACATCTTCGCCCTGAAGAAACTCGGCGTGACGCACATCCTGGCGAGCGGGGCGACGGGGGGCCTCCAGGACGCGATCGCGCCGCGCGACCTCGTCCTCTGCGACCAAGTGATTGACAAGACACTCCGCCCCGGCCGGACGTTCTTTGAGGACCTGGCGGTCCACGTGGAGTTCGCCTATCCGTTCTGCCCGGGCCTGCGGGCGGTGCTGATTGAAAGCGGGATGGATCTCGAGACGACGGTGCATCCGAAGGGGACCTATGTGTGCATGGAAGGCCCGCAGTTTTCGACCCGGGCCGAGAGCCTCCAGCACCGCTCGTGGGGCGCGGACCTGATTGGGATGACCGCGATGCCGGAAGCGAAACTCGCGCGCGAGGCGGAGATCTGCTACGCCCTCATCGCCGTTGCGACGGATTACGACTGCTGGCGCCCACACGAGGCCGGCGCCTCCGCCGACGAGGTCCTCGAAAGCATCCTGGCGAACGTGAAGGCGGGGACCGCCAATGCCGTGGAACTCATGAAGCGGGCCGTCCCGAGAATCGCCGACGCCGTCGGGCCCGACTGCGCGTGCCGCTCCGCGCTGGCCAAGGCGATCTGGACGGACCGCAAGGCCGTCGCCCCCGAGACCCTCCGCCGCCTCGAACCGCTGCTCGGCAAATACCTCGGCCGCGCCCGCAAGGCACCATAACGCCGCGGCCAGGACGCGCCCCGCTGATGGGCTTGCCCGCCTCATAAGGTGGAAAGCCGCCCAAAGCGCCAGGGGCAGACCTTGACATAAGCGAGAGGGCGGAGTAGAGTCGCGGTTAGAGGGGTCAATCAGCATTTCTGGAGGCGTTTGTAGTGCTGCGTCGAAAGAAGCGGAAGTCGCCAGACGGCGTCCCCACAAACGATTTGGTATTTAGTGCGAGCCTCGGGACGAACGACCTTGTTTTCCCAGAGATCCTTTCTCTCTACGTCCCGAAGGGCAGCACGGTTGCTGATGTTACGTACGGGAAAGGCGTGTTCTGGCGGCGGGTTCCAAAGAATGCGTACAAGGTTTTGGCGACCGACATCTCTACCGGAGTGGATTGCCGAGAACTGCCCTATGAGGATGCCTCGATTGACTGTGTGGTATTTGACCCCCCCTACATGCACACGCCCGGCGGCACGGCCCACGTAAACCACCAGAATTACGAAACCTACTACCGCAACAACTTGGCGCAGTCCACAAAGAAATACCACGAAGCGGTGCTCGACCTTTATTTCCGCGGCGCGCGAGAAGCCTGGCGGGTCCTGCGAAGAGGTGGCATCTACATCGTGAAATGCCAGGACGAGGTGTGCGCGAATCGGCAACGCCTCACACATATTGAAATCGCGGATGAGTTGTCACATCGGGGTTTCGTAGCCGAGGATCTGTTTGTCGTCGTCCGCAATGGCAAACCCGGCCTCAGCCGTGTCTTGAGGCAGGCGCACGCGCGCAAGAACCACTCGTATTTCTTGGTGTTTTTGAAGCCGCGCGGCAAGAAGCGCTGGACAGGGGTTCCTGCGGAACAGCGCCTGTACGTCGGCGCTCACGGGCTGCTTAGACCGAGCCCAACACCTAGGCGCGAAGAAGCGACGCTTTTTCGGTAAAGAAGTCCGTAAACGGCTTGACGGCAATCACCCCCTTGTGCTGGCGCGCCAGCACAGCATATCTCCGCGGGACATCGAAGTAGTAGATGCGCTCCATCCGGGCCAGCCAGGCCTGATAGGCCAACCATTGGTCGGGGACGCATATTTCAACAACCTCATGAGATCGAGAATCCAGTTTCGTCTCGGCGAACAGGACCATCACTCCTTTATAAGCACCTTCACCATAGGCCGCGTCCAAAATGCGTTGGTGCGCCCACGCTTGGACCACGCGCTCCCTAGTCGACATCTTCACCGGAAGGTGAAGGTTGGGTCCGTTCGGGAAGTCGAAAAGGAAATCCATCGTAAGACGAACCGACTTCCGACCGATGGGCACCGTAGCGCGTTTGACAGGGTTCACCCCGATAGAAGATGCGAAAATATGGCCGATCAGGCACTCGAAGTAGGTCGCGGGTCCCTTTTTGTTCTGGCGGTCGAAAAGTTCCATCGCGATACAAGGGGCAATCGCGGACGTGTATAACAATCGCGCACAAGTCCTGGGGCTGAACTGCTCGGTCTGCCACAAGCCCCACTGGTCCGCAACAAACTCCGGTTCCCCGACAAAAAGGTCCATGTTCGCAGGCCTCGAAACCGGCGTTTTTCTGCCCCTTCGCGCAAACGCCGTGTACTCCTTTCCTGGAACCGCAGAAGTGAGTGCGACCGGCCGACAACCACGGGCGAGAAAGCGGAGGCAAAGGTGTGCAAGATGTCGGATGGCTTCCCCCGCGGCAGCGGATGCGCAGTTCTCCTTGCAGCGCAACTTAACTGCGAGGTAGGCTTCACGAATGCCTTGTAATGGGTTGCTCACCTGCCCCCCTCATAGGCCTCTCATGAGTTCGGAACACCTGACTCCCAACGCCTCGGCAATCCGAAGTACGTTGAGCAAGCCAAGGTTGCGCTCGCCCCGCTCCACACCGCCGATATACGTGCGGTCCAGCCCACACTTGGCCGCGAAGGCTTCCTGAGAAAGCCCTCTCGCTTTGCGCAGCGTACGCACGCGTTCACCGAAGCGCTTGAGGTCCGCAGAAACGTGTCGCATGACAAGATGCTAACAGGGAAGAAGACTTAACGTCCACGGACTATGAGTATCGCCAAAAATACGGTCCGAAGGGGGGTGGGATTACACAAAGCCAAGTCAGGCTTCGAGCCCCATCCGAGTGAAGGGAAAAGGCAATAGGTGGCTCCCCATGAGCCAGTCATCGGGCCCTGGCCGACCTTCATTCGCACCAGAAGGCCGACCTCACGCGACCGTCAGGTAATCGCCGGGGCGGAGGGTGACGGCGCGGCGAAGGCGCAGAACCATGAGGCCTTTTTCGCGCTGCGCCGTGTCAACCCGCACGCCCGTCGCAGCGATCACGCGAACGGCTTGACCTCCGTCGTCCCATACACGCGCTCGACGTCGGCAAGGTCCACTTCGCCGGTGCGGGCTTTGAGGGCGGCGGCGGAGCCGACCGCGACGCCGCGGCGCAGACATTCCTCCGGCGCGCCGCCGCGCGCGTGGGCGTGAACGAAACCCGCCAGCAGCGCGTCCCCGCAACCGACCGTCTTCACAACCTCGGCCGGGTCGAGGTGCGGCGTGGCGTGCCAGGCGCCTGTGCGCGTAAAGAGGCAGGCGCCTTCCTGGCCGAGCGTGACGACCACCAGTTCGATGCGCTCGAGGAGCGCCCGGGCGGCCTCGTGCATCTGGAGGTCGGTTTCGACGGGCCGGCCGGTCAGTTCGGCGAGTTCCTCGCGGTTGGGTTTGACGAGCCAAAGAGGCCCGCCGTGGCGGACGACGTCGAGGCCCGGGCCGCTCGAGTCGACGGCGACAAAGGCGGTGCGGTCGCGGCACACGGCGACGAGGCGTTCGAACG